>NZ_LWHG01000033.1 GCF_001625445.1 Haladaptatus sp. R4
GAAAGTAGTTTAGAGAGTGGTATGAGTGCAATGGCTAGTGCCAACCGTTGTTACGGTACTGGTGTTAAATTTCTTGACGTACAAGTGTGTCTGAACAGCAATGGTAATATTAAGGCTTCTGTTGGGGTATTTGGGTTAGTGGCAGATAGCATTGTCATTAAACCTGGTCAGGCACGCAGAAGTGGTCATGTCACCACTGCAATTCCTGGTCTTCCAGGTGTTGTTCAAGAATTCTCGACCACCTGGATTGTCCAGTGGTCAGGCACAACCGTTAGAAGAGTTCGTGTTCAGGCTACTCTCAAAGGCTGGGACTTTGGCAGAGGATGGTATAAAATAGCCAGTTTGGATAGAGTAATAATTGATTAATCTATAATAAATTCCCTATGGTGCCAATCGGTTCTTCCGGTCCTTCATCTTCTCCTCATAGTACGCAAACGTGAGTGGACACCACTCGGCAGCCCGCTTCAGCTCTTTTTATCCATGACACACCAAGTGACATTCTCGGATATCATCGACCAGCGAACGCTCACGGAAAGCGCGAATGCTGCGACTGACGATACCCCCGAGACACCGACGGCTCTCCTCGACCGAGCACGACAGCACGCGGCCGACGTTGCCACCGAACACTTCCCGGATCTACCGGTCGAAGCAATCGACTGGGAGGTCTCACATCGAGCACAACGACAAGCAGGGGTCACCAAGTACGACCCGACAACAGAGGGAATCACGATTACGCTGACCTGGACAGCCTACGAGAAGCACGGATGGGAGCAATTCAGTGCGACTGTCCGGCACGAACTCATTCACGCCTGGCAGTACCACGAGTTCGGTGACGCGGACCACGGTGCAACGTTCGCTCGATGGACGGACCGCCTCGACACCTCGCAACACTGCGAACGCTTCACCACGCCAAAGTGGTGGCTCGTCTGCGAGGACTGCGGCGGTCGGATTGCCCGGTATCGACGCTCGAAAACAGTACGTAACCCCGAACAGTACAGTTGTGGTGAGTGCGGCGGTGCGATTCACGTCGAGAAGGGCGATGGCCACTGACCGAATTCTCGTTTAAGTGGTTCTCGCGATAAGGAGTAAATACGAGGAAGATTTTCGCGGATTACTGCCTGTTGCGCAAATGGTTAGCATCGCTTTTGATTTTTGAGTAGAGCATGTTCTGGTTAGTATCTTATTCTAATCACACTTAATCCTCAAATACTCTGCCTCCATGCTGTCCAAACCCATGGGAGATGCCAGGAGAATTGGTACTTCAAAAAGACGCACGTTCCCATCGTTGAGCCAGCGATCTTGCCCATTGTGACTCTATTTTGGACTGAAGTAACGGAGGAACGGAGTGGAGCGAGGGATGGATCAGGGTGATGGCGCCAGATCCGGTGATGTCAAAGCATCCTCGCTACATGCTACCATTCGACATGGACAGTTAAATGTCTTGTGGTCATCTAAAAATGAATGTTCATCCTCAGAAAACCAATCAGAACGGCTTCTCTAATGACGTGAAACAATCACGAAGCGTTACAAGAGGTCTGTCGGTGGTAAAAAATGATGCCAAGCTAGAAGGCTGTGATTGTGATGGTCTCGATAACTTCCCGTGATGGCCCAGTTTAGGAATACAACTATTGTTGATCCGTAATTGGTGAAGATCCTGAATGAGAGGGCAATTTAATACTGTTGAATATACAAATAGGAAACACCAATATGACAGAGGAAGAAGATTTAAACGATTCTGATCTGGACTCTGCCTCTGATGACTGTCGTAATGAGCCAAAGTCTGACGAGTCAAAAGATTCCATTGCAGCCTCTTCTTCTGAGTTAATGGAGACGTTAGACATGATTGACACGTCAACAATTGCTGCAATGATGGGTGAATTAGATTCATTGAGGGCACTCCCCTTGTCAACAAAAGCAGCTATGATCGGGAAATCAGATGCACTGAAAGCGTCCAATCTATCAACAACAGCTGCTATGTTGAGAAAATTAGACTCGCTGGAGACCTCTAAACTTATTTCATCCCGAACTGCAACCCAGGCAGTTGCGTTATCGGTAGAGCATTCAGGTCTATTCCCAATGCATCGTGCATTTCAAGAAGCTACAAAATCGATAAATCAATTAGGAAAATATCCTGTTTCGAACACATTCCAGGAGGTTGCACAGTCTATAAATTACTTAGACTCATTCCCGACACAAAATGTATTTCAAGAAATCACACGATCAACAAATAATTCAGGACTTTTTCTAAACCAAAATGCACTAAATACCGCTTCTCTAGCCGTAGCACCGATAAATCATTCTCTAAAGATGAGTGCTCTTAACCAATTTATCAATCATCAACCTCTGTACTCTCAGAGCAAACTGTATAAGTCAGCGATTGCTTCTTTATCGGCGATCAACTCTACAAGTATTCAAAATGATTTGTCACTAATCTCATCAAAAACGAAATATAACACATTTAATGAGAATATAGAAAATGGTCAACCAAAAACTGAAATAGACGAAATTCGGCCACCTGAACTACGGATACATGATAATCTCATATGGGACGATGGAGGGTGGTATCGAAAAAGGTGTAGTAAAATTTCAATAACGGTTGTAGACTATATTTTCTGGAAAGCTAAAGAAGCAAATGAGCTATCTGATGCCTCTAATAACGAAATAGTTTCGGGTATGATCGCTTTAACACTAATCTTGACCTATATCCTAACTCAGGATTTGTTTTCATCGGTTACACTCGCGAGTCTTTCTAGTACGAGCAAAATGATGATGGAGGCAGCAGACGACCGATCCGAACGAAAGGATTTAGATGAAAAGTTTAGCAGGTAAACGCCACGAAGTATTCAACAATATGTAGACTGGGGGTGATTAAGCTGTTGTCGTAGTCGTATTCCAGCGACCGTAACTGCGGTGTTTGGCCTGCTGCTGTTTACGCATGAATTCCTTGCGCTTGCTGAACTGGTTGTCAGGCACGCGAGCGTAGCCGATACGGACCAAATCCGTGTTGAACATGAAATTCCCGATGTAGACGTACGCTTGCATGCGACTGTCGTCTGTTGTGTCCACCTGTGGATCAGAGACGACTGTCACGACTTGGTGATCCATTTGGGACTTCGTATAGCGAACTGCCTTCCTGTGAATCTGGCCACTATAAGGGACGCTCACACCAATCAAATCAACAGTGCGACTCTTCCCACTGTGGTTGATCTTGAGGCTCGTCGGATCGATGACCTGGGTCACACGTGCTTGGAAGCACTCGCTATTCTCTGGAGTATCAATATTCGTGGTCTTTGATTGCCGTAGATACGTCGTCTGCGTCCGTGCCCCCGCCTGAGGTTCTGTGATGGTTGTTGTAGCAGTCGGTTCTACTGTGGTCGTACTAGCGATCGAGGTCGTCATGTAGGGTTCGAGTGGCTGCATGACCCCGAGTACATCCGCTGGCTTCCGTTCCTGTACGAACTCACCTCCCTCTTCTCGTCTTCATCAGGTATTGCTTTCCTTGCCGTCGCTTGGTCTCTCTTCTCATCACGATAGTGGTCTCGGTGTTAGGATTTTATACTAACCTTGGACAATCTTGCAAACCCTAATCGCTTCCCAGACTACCCACACCGACAACCGTCCCATCACCCTACCACCCCCCAATAACTGGGACTGAGAACTCCCGTTCGCAGTTTTCAGCTGGGAATAGCAGCTCACAGCTGCCAAAGGCAAACTTATAACCGTCTTTACCAAGTAGAGATACATACGAACATGGCGCTGGAAAAGATACTCACGGTCGAACAATTGGCCGAGACAACGGGCCAATCGGAAGAACAACTCCGAAAAGACCGCGAAGCCGCAGAGAAGATGGCTGGCGACGCTGCAGACGACTAGCGCTACACCTTTTCATGACCGGTAGTGGTTCGACGAACACGATAGACCAATTACTCGGTCATACTGATGGTCCATCGAAGCCAATTGCAGACCGTGATCTGACTCGCGTTCGCTCATCTGCATATATTGTCCACGGTAATTTCGCCAGACTTGATGAGATCTGTGACGACATCACAACGTCTGGGCTCATCAGTGCCCGTGAGTCTGCAGCAAAGACAGACGTACGAAACGAAGTCTATCGACGCACGCATAATTATCTCTCGTCGCTCTACTCCTACAACGAACAGATCCGAACCATTCTCAACGACCGTCTCAGCGAGAACATCCACAAAGGCTACTTTTTACCAGCCCGCGACAACAAAGGCAGCCCGGAGTACATTCGACGAGGTACGTTTCTTTGGGGACTGAGAAATGACTTCCAGCACGGTGATTATTGGTGCCTATCGATCGAAAAACAGGGTTCAATGGATGGGCAGGACAAATACCACTTATTCTTTAAGAAAGAGTATTTCGAGGCGACTGCAAAAGGGAACCTCGATAGTTCCGGCGATTATCTGGCTCATGCACCCGATTCAGATTTAGAGTACCCACTGCCGTACATCGGTGATTTTCATCGAAATCTCTTCAACGAGTTCGAAACCGCGTTCGAGAATTGGTGTACTCGGAACTCTACCTAACTCTGTCTTGCTCTATCCCGGAAATCCCGAAAGAAGTATGCTAAGTCGAAATTATGCGTGAAACTCTGCACCACAGTTTCGGCAAGTCGTCCACTGTTATTGATACACCTTCTGCTTCTTCCCGCACTCTGGACACTCACGCCATACCGATCGATTTTGATGGGACATATTACCACTATCAAAGGATTGGGTAAATCTCTATCTCGTGTGGGTTCGATTTCGCACCCCGAGAGATTACTTTCACCCCGGTTAGTCAACATTCATGATATTCTGATGCATAGACAAAAATGCGCTAAAACCATGAACAATGTGATCTGCAAAGCAATTCAAGAGAAGAAGACAATCGAGTTCACCTACGATGGTCATCATCGGACAATTGAGCCCTACTGCCATGGCAGGAGTAAAGCGGGTAAAGAATCGCTCCGTGGTTACCAAATCGCGGGAGGCAGTAATTCGCGACGAGTCCCGTTTTGGCGGCTCTTCACGGTGGCAAAGATGGGGAATCTAACGCTAACAGATGAACATTTCACTGGGAACCGCCCTCACTATAACCCGAACGATAAGGACCTATCTCCGATTCACTGCAACATCTGAGTTGAGTAGTGGAAACTTTATTCCTCATTGTTTGGAATCCACCAGATAACCACCCGCGGACTCAACTTCCCGCGTTCTAACTCACCTCGCTCATGCAACTCCTCGAGCCGCTGGTGCACTGGCCGCCGCTCCATCTCCACCGTATCTGCGACCCACCGAGCGGTAACCGCCGGAAACTCGGACTCACGAATCACCCGAAGCATATCGTCATCGCTCGTTTGCTCCGCAAATCGCCCCTGCTCGTCGCGTTCACTCTCCCCCGATACTTCGCAAACGCATCATAGCTCGTCCTAACTGCTCGAATCCTTCTGAACCACTATATGGTCACAAACGCCATACTAAACCCGGGGAAGTCGAGCTAACGAAAAACGCTAGTCTTCAAGGTCGGCAACGTGCGCTGCAACAGCCGAAAGACTCTCAGCTGCAACACCGTTCTCTCGTGCCTCAACCCGCTCACGGGCACTCCGGATGTACTCCCGAGCGTCAATGTGCACGGATTCGTTCTTGCTCATACTACTAACTCGGGACAAAGGAACCATAACGATTGGGTCATAATCGATTTACGAAGGCGCGTTTCCCATCATCCCTCTGCGTAAGCAATTCAGGGGCCCCCGCTCGTTGGAGATAGTCTGTCGCAAACTCCTCCCAGACGTGTTCATGTTCGGCCGCATAGTACGCCCACGGATCGTCAACATCGGGCGGATACGTCTCAACTGAATCTGGCCCTTTCACTTCATTTATTAACCAAATAGAACAAACAATTTATATGTGCATCTGAAACAAAATGCTGTGAATTTCATCATACAGCTTGCTGCTATCGCGACGGGCCTACTCGGACTTGCATATATCATTGCTCCAAGGGCAGTCCATCGATATGAACTCAAATTTGCCTCTACTTCGGATGAGCCATCTCAACGAATGATCTGGGTGTATCGATTCCTTGGAATTGGGCTCATTACAATCAGTATCTCCCATATTGTCTAAGAACTATTTCGCGATCGCTTTGTCAGGAACATTAATCGCTACCCGCTGATTCTGGCATTGATTTCTGACCACAGCAAGCACCTCCTCAATACGACGCTTTTCAAGGAAGATCATATTGTAATCATCCGCAACCCATGACATTGCTGAGACGGCACAGAAACGCGCACAGGCCGACCAATTTGCCTTCGACATCGATGCCCCTGGACTCCTCACTGTCACCAACGAGAGCCATGACAAGCCTGTAGACCACCAGTACACAGTCACCATCGACGACATGACCGAGGAACTGATGGCCTGTACGTGCCCGCACCACGTCCACCGCAATCTCTGCTGCAAACACATGGCCGCTGTCGAAACCGCAACCGACGATGGGACGCTCGACGCCTTCTCATCGGACGACGAGCGTATCAGTGGCCCGTACACTGGCTACGACACGTACGGCAACCTCGATCACAAATACTGGCAGTGTAAGGACTGTGGCGCGGAAGCCACTCGGGAAATAGTACCCTTTTATGGGTTCAAAATTGTCTTAGTGTTGCCTAACACTCTTGACATCTCAATCTTGCCCAGGAATTGTAACCGTTGATTCGCCATCGACCACCCGAAAGCCACCGGCTTCTTCTCGAGCCAATACCTCTTGCTGTGGATATGGAATTTTGATTCCCTCTCGGTCATAGGCGAGTTTGACTGCCCGAACCACGGCGGTCACTGCCCGCCATTTCTTGCGGCTACTCGGCTTCTCGATCCAGAACCGAAGTTCAAGAAGGACTGAAGACTCCCCGAATTGCTTTAGAACGACGTCTGGACTCGGTACCGCCAAAATCTCGTCGATACCCTTCATTGCCTCCTTTGCAACTGCCATCGCATGATCGGGGTCAACTTCATAGTCTACCCCGACTTCCACACCGAGTCGAAGTCGTCCTTTGCGCCCGATATTGATGATTGTACTACTACTGACAACATCGTTTGGGAGCATGATGTATTTTCCTTCGAACGTCTCGATACGAGTCGTAAAAATCGTGATGTCAGTCACGATCCCTTCATGCTCATCGATTTGTACCCAGTCACCAATCTCAAACGGTCTGGAGAACATGAGTTGAAAGCCAGCAAGCAACGACCCAAGCGTTTCATTCGCTGCTAATCCAATCACGGCACCAAGCAGTCCAGCACCTACAAATAGCCCTTGGAGGTTTATTTTCCAGACACTTAATATCGCGAAAAGACCAACGATATATACACCAATAATAGACAACCGGGAAACGACTTTTCCCTGGTGGCGTGTAATCTCTTCGGTCTGTTGCAAGAGTCGGTCAATGACCCGATTGACCATTCCAGCACTAACATACGCTGCTGTACATACACCGAGTGTCAGCACGATCTGAACTCCCATCCTTTTGACTGTGCCGAGTGCTTTTACACTCTTTACCGCTTGATGCGTCTGTTCCCAGATTATAACGTAGAGGCTCCCACTCAACCCAATGAGAATCAAACTCGCGACAAGTATACTGACATTTACTAGACGATATGGATACTCACGCTTTGCAACCCGTGAGAGTTTCCAAAGTATCCACTCACAAAGGATGAACCCGATACCCACAATGAGTGAGAGGACAAACTGGCCCTCAGAACCTGGAAATTGGTTAACAATCCACTGAAGAAGCGATGCGAGAATCATCGATATTTCCTTCCATTGAATTGGTGGTGTGAAGTACTATCTGGGTGGTGTATCCAGGTTTGGGGGTGTAGTTTTTCTACGATGCGTGCCATGCGTCACATTGGAAGACAGTGGCGTCACAAGAGTGTACCGAAATTATATCTCACCAAATTCAGATATAATTAATCCACCGGCATTCCCGGACTCCTCACTGTCACCAACGAAAGCCACGACAAGCCCGCAGCCCACCAGTACACCGTCGCCATCGACGACGTGACCGAGGAACTGATGGCCTGCACGTGCCCGCATCACGTCCACCGGAACGCCGTCTGCAAACACATGGCCGCCGTCGAAACCGCGACGGACGACGGGACGCTTGAGGCATTCCCATCGGAGGACGAAAACGAACCCGAAGACTGCGACTGTGATGGCCTCGGCGGCTTCCCGTGCTGGCCGTGCGTAAGGATGGGACGAAAGGAACTGCCGAACTAACCCCCCGCTTCAGCTCTTTTTATCCAGAGTACGGCAAGTGACGGTCTCAGATAGCACCGACCAGCGAACGCTAACGAAAAGCGGGAATACAATGACGATGACATCTCCGAAACACGGGCGATCTTGCTTGACCGAGTGCGAACACACAAAGTGTACGTCACCGCTATGTAGTTTCTTGATTTCATTTGCTGAGTAAGTATCTGAAAAGATCCTGCGAATTGAAGACAGCCCTCGTCCCCCCTACAGGATTGGTTTGGCCATTTCTCCGTATCTATCGTCTACCCGAGTTCTAGTAACATATTTTTAACACAATATGCAGCAAGGATTTTTCCCGAAACGGTAGTCGAATCCACAAACAATATCGTCGGTGATTGACTAGGCTTTGATGAGAATCATGGCGACATTAGACACAATCTTTGACCTATTCAGTAAGGAGCGGCGGCGATATGCATTGTACTATCTTGATCAGCACAGCGGTACGGTGTCGGTTGATGAGGTTGTGGACTATGTTGCAAATCAGGAGAGTGATGCCCCTGATGGATCGATTCCCGACGAGCAGTACGATCGGATCGACCTCTCACTTCGCCAGGTAGATATTCCGAAAACAGCTGAAATTGACTCCATCGAATATAATCGCGATGAAGAGGAGATTAACATTCGGGGCACTTCAACGAAATTTAATGCAATTGTGGCCATTGCGAAGATCCTCGAACACCCCGACAGATCTGAGTAATTAACCGACCGATGGTCGCCTGTGGTGGCGCTCTCGGCAGTATACTTTCTGGATCTGGCAATCGAAGTAATTGCGAGGGAGAGTTCGAAGCACACCAGTGACAGATAGACATCAGGAAGTACGACCCAACAACAGAGGCAATCACGATTGCGCTCACCTGGACGGCTTACCAGCAACACGGCTGGGAGCAATTCAGTGAAACCGTCCGGCACGAACTCATTCACGCGTGGCAGTACCACGAGTTCGGTGATGCGGACCACGGCGCAACCTTCACCCGTTGGACGGATCGCCTCGATACCTCGCAGTACTGCAAGCGATTCACTACACCACAATGGTGGCTCGTCTGCGAGGACTGCGGCGGTCGGATTCCACGGTATCGATGCTCGAAGACCGTCCGCAACCCCGAGCAGTACAGCTGTAGCAAGTGCGGTGGTGGAATTCGTGTGGAAGAGGACAACGGCCACTAACCAATTCTCTTTTAAGTAGTTCTCGCGATAAGCAGTAGATATGAGGAAGATTCTCACGGCTCACTGCTTACTGCTTGAGTTCTTGCTATCGCTTCTCGTTCACAGAAAAGCCTGCACTCGTTAGTATTGTATACTAACTCTCGATGATCCAATTTCTCACTGTAACACAACCCGAGCAGAAGAGCTATTACGAATTATGCATAACTCATAACTACGATGGCACAGTCTGCCGCCTCCACCGATTCGATACCAATTGCGCAACTCCAAACAGTGGTCGAACTACTGGAGAACCCAACACTAGCGCGAATCTACACCTACGCGCTCCGTTCTGATGGCGCTACTGTCGCGGACTTCGTCACTGAACTAGATGTTCCACAGGGGACCGCCTACGACTACGTCCGAACGCTTGAGGGTGCGGGACTACTGACGAAACAAGAAGACAACCGTCCTTACGAATTCGAAGCCGAACCGCTCTCGCTCACGCTCACAACAGACGGCGAGACGCGAACCATCACGGACGAACTCGTAGACGCCGCCGCACGCCGCACAGAAAACGAGGATATCGACGTCTACATTGACCGGCATGGTATCGATGGCCTCGCAACTGCCCTAGAGTACGCTCATGAGTTCGTGGATGGCACCGTCAATCACCGAATCATGGCCCGTGAACTGGATCTGTCGCCACTCGAAGCAGAGATTATCTTGCAGGCCCTTGAACCGGTCATCCGTGCCCACTCCGACGACGAATGACGACGTACATCGCAGATACGGGTGTTTTTGTCCGGTGTGGCGGGCCGGACAACGAGAAGTACCAACGCCTTCGCCGCGCTGTCCGACAAGCTGATGTCCCGCTGCTTGTCCCTCGTCGAGTGTATGAAGAACTCGGTGGTGATCCTGACGACGAAGCCTATCCATCAAGCAACAGCCGGTGGCAAGAGGGAGTTGACGAGGGATGGATCCAAATTGCCGATGAACTCGATTACACCAATTCTCGAGTATCGCGGGTGATGGATGCAGCTCGACGGTTTATCGCGAACGACACTGATCGACCTGAGGACACAATCGAAAAGACGGATACTGCGCTTATCGGCCTCGGAGCACAGCTCTTCGACACCGGACAAGCAAACACCATTGTCTTGCTGACCACGGACAAACCAGCAGGACGGGCTGCCGAATCACTGCTTCCCAGCCATGGGTTCACAAACCATGTTGAATATCGGTATGTTAGTGTCGAATTCCTTGAAACGATCACAGCAGCTGAGTTCGACGACTAAGCTTCCACGAGCTCTTCACTCCATCGTAATAGTGTACAGAAGACAGGAGGGTTTTGACGACACGATACCTACCCGTTCCTAATGGCGGATTAACCACTAGACAACACCTCAGGACACCCTACAGCAAATGACGACTTTCCACCCAGAGATCCACGCCTCAGACTCGAATTTCATTCCGATGATCTCGCAAAGCCATTTCAAGAGGCGTTCGATGAACCGATAACGATCACAGTGAATTCCGTTGTCCAACTTGCCGATGGGACTCACCTCCAGTACTGGACGGTCACTCACACCTCCCCCGATCGACTTTCCAAAACAGTCGTGAACTTTCCAACCACTCTCGATGCCCGACTATTGAGCACGGTTGGCGATACCCACCGAATCGAGGTTCATGGTGATTCCTCGTCGTTATTCTCGACCTTCAATGCATTCGATGGTATCACTAGATCTGCTGTGTATGATGAGGATGGAGTCCATGTCCTCGCAGAATTTCCATCGAGTGTTGAAACAGACATGGTTGTCGATGCTGTTCACGACATCTATCCGGATCTCGATCTCGTGTCCTCTCGCACGATCCAAACAATCCCCGTCTTTCGACACATCATCGAAGACCAGTTGACCGACCGGCAACTGACTGCATTGCGGATCGCGTACTTCAGTGGATACTACGAGCAACCTCGAATGAGTACGGGTGAGGAACTAGCAGAGCGAATGGGAATTTCAAAGCAAGCCTTTCATGAACATCTCCGGAAAGCATACGCCACAATATTTGAACACCTCTTGGAGAACGATGAACTCAGCATGGAGGTTGACCAGTAAAGTACAATTTTAATGGGCCAGCAAATCCACTTTGCTGGCAGTGAAATTGATGGACTTTTCTTCGGACAACCCAGACAAGCGATGTTCGCTTGACGAGCTATTCAACCTCCTGGCAGATAGACACCGCCGTCATATCCTTACGTACCTCGTTACACATGCCGATCAACCTGTGCCGCTCGAAGCACTCGTTGAACATCTCGAGAGACACACAGACGCTGACCGAGAGCGCCTCGTGATCCGGCTCCATCATCTCCATCTGCCCAAACTTGCTGATTATGGCGTGATCGAGTACAATTCCTCACTGCAACTTGTTTCGTACACGGAACACCCTCGCCTCGAAGCACTGTTGCAGGCAGGAGAGAACCTCGGTGACGGTGGCAATGAGTCGGATATGAATGAATCCAACTCGTAGCACTCTAGCTCCTGATTGTAGGAGGTAGATCCGCCACGAGGCACCCCTAAAACCAGTGATCGACGTGGTTTCTCGAACGTTTTGTCCGTATACGCTTTTACCGTTGTCTCCACCGGTACTCTCATACTCATACCCCATCTTGTTCGCATATGCCAGAGTTTGTCGTCGAGATTGACGATCATCCGAAACTCGAGCTTGACAATCTTGACGTCGGCGTTGAAGAAGACGTCATCGCCTTCGATGTAACAGGCACGATCCGAGACCTCGACGAGGATCTCCTCGATGCACTCACTGACACAACCCTTCGACCAACCGAGGTCCACTTCACAACAGACGATTAGTGTACAGTACGACTTCTACTCGTCACTCGGCGACTGTTCACTGTCGGAACTTGATTCGGAGTGGTGAACCGTAATCTGCCCGCTGCTATCGACCTTGATGTGGTACGCATCGTAGTTGAACAGGACATGGCCATTCGGCTCACGTGGTTTCTCTGCAGCCCGTGCGCCGAAGAGCGCATCAAGTGCTTCGGGATCAACGAAATCCGAGAGGAGTGCTACTTCAGTTGGGTCAGCATCGTTCAGTGTCGCAACCGCTGTGATTAGCTCTTCACTGACGCTGTCCGTTATCGGATCGAATTCCGTTTGGTAGGCCGCATCGTCTTCCTGCTCGTGATCATCGTCGGATGGGGGTGTGTGATCAGTCATGGTGGGGTGCGAGAAGTACTAACTCTAGAATGCACCCCACATACGGCATGTGAAACAGCCAGACTGTTTCTGAAAGGTTCGCTTCCGCGCCTTGGAAACGGATACACAGTATGTTCTTGCTTCTCCGTCAGAGACCCTATGCACCCGTCACATAAAGTTCTGGCTGGGAACCGAGCACGACCTGAAGGACACACTTCGTACCACTCGTAAATCCGTTCATCCGGATGCAAGCGATAGACAGAATGGAGTCAGTCCCCGTACGCAGTAGGCTCGGACACCGTAATCCACCCATCACTGGCAACCTCGACGCGATACTGATTATATCGGAAGGAAACACTCCCATCGCTATCACGGGTATGCCCGGCGACCTTCGGCCCGAAGAAGCCGTCTTCAATCGCAGCGATATCCACACACTCGTATAACGGGGGATCCTTGAGATCCGTCGGCACGACGTCTGCGGCATCCGCAATCGCGAAGATGATTTCGGTGGTGAGATCGCGATGGCTCTCGCGTTCGTAGTGAGCCTGTGTTACAAACGTCATGCCGGGATCGTCGGGTTCGTTTCCGTCCTGTGCAAGTTTGGTGCCATCATCAGTGTGGTCATTACTTGACGTCATCTGTTATCCTCCGTCTGACCGTGTCCTATCGTACAGTCATGCCCGAGGTAGTAATACCTCTTTGGGTAGCCATGGGTTACTGAGTGTCTTCCCGGTCGAACTCGCTGCGAGCATGTGCTTCTTGTCGAGTGTCGAGACTGCCACCTGCACCCTCCAACGCCGCCAACACTTGCACTGCATGTGGACCTGGCGTGATCGTCTCAGTCTCGTCATCATACTCGATCACATCCAAATCCACGAGTTTCGGCACGTGGGAGTGATAGAGCGATGTATACATCTCCTGGTACGTGAGCGTCGCGATGTTCGCCTCTTTCGTATCAGTTTCCCACGCCGCGAGTTTGGTCGCGAGGTCATCGAGTGACCATTCTGTCTCTTCGGCGAGAGTGTAGACGAGGTAGCGTCGTCGTGGATGCCCAATCGCCTCGAAGACGGGTTGTAACTCGAGGACGACCTCTGAGACATCGATATCGAGATCGCGCTCGGCGGCGCTCTCCTCGCCGGACTGACTGGAATGGTTCTCCCACTCGTCGGGAGGTGGCTCGTTCCCCGTCATAGTCGATGCTGAGGCGTCAAACGAAAAAAAAAATTCCGGTAGACACTGTTTTCCCGACCATATTCGACAGATACGTACTTCGTCGCCGTATCGGACTATCCATAGGTACTGGTACATTCTCAGTGTGATTTTTCGAAGGTTCTCGATACTGACTAGCGATGATATCCAGAATCGTTGATGTGCCCGACCAGTGGACAGTCGGTCTGTATTCGTACGGAGGACAGTCGGCCATGCAGAAATAGTGCCCACCCTGACGTCAAACACCCCGCCTTTCAAGTGAAACCCAACAGCACAGACAACCAGCACTAGCCAGCCTGACAGTCCACTACTACCACACCGCAGTTCCGGAGTAAATCACCTGTCCACTACCGGGAGACACCTTCTCCTTCCACAATCACTCCCGGTCTCACAGACAGTCCCATTGGCTCATCCCCACTGACAGTCCGGCTGCTGATTCACGGAAAACAGTCCGGTGACCGCAACCAGTCCACGTCACACCTCGTCACAGCACGCTGGACAGTCCTCCCGGTCGTCACCAGATATGACCATCACCCGCTGGTGTCGGGATGACAGTCCCACGGGCTGTTACACTCCCAACGTCTGTTCTGCTAGTCGGTAGCGGACAGTCCAGAGTTGCTTTGTCCAACTCCGGGTTGGCTATCCTCACCTCCTGGAGCCAGTCCGGCAGTACGTTCATTGAAAACCCGGAGTCTCACCTAGTGGCACCCCCACCATAGCACCCGTGTTGGCACCCAGATCTTCGTGAAAACAGTGGGCACCCCAACCAATGCATCCACTGGCACCCCTCTCCCGTCGCTCATCGGATTTCATCACCTTGCCCGGGATAGAGGGACTGTCAGCACTCGTTGCTCTTAGTGACCGTCCTGTGCTGTCTCACAGCCAGAAAGTCATTCCGCTGGTGTTACCTCGTTGATCCGAAGTGAATACTGCTCGGGCAAATTCTCAATCCTCACCCGGATCTTCAACACCCGTTCCTGTGCTGCCAATTCCTCCATCACCATACCCTGCGATCGTTCGAACGACGCATTTCCTGTTTTGATCTCACAGTAGTACCTCGACAACACACATCCATCCCACCCATCCTTTGCCCGAACGATACAGTCGGGTGTCCACCGCTTTTCCCCATCTGGATGGGCAACCGAGATCGGCGTGCCTCTCTCAACCTCAAGGACTAGCCCAAACTCTATATCCCCATCATCGAATTCTAAATCCTCCCGAACAAAGTAGTAGAGTGCGTGCGGTTTCGATGCACCCGTCAAAATGGCCTCGCCAAGTGCCCCGTAGAGATTCGCACCAACATCGAACGTCCATGTCTTACCATCAGTTGCAGCCGGTTCCGAAATCGATGGTGTGTGATCAGCAAGAAGATAGGCATCCACATCGCGCGGGTCATTTACTGGTGCAGCTTGAATCCGTAGTGACCCATCGCCTGCCGACAACTGACTCGCATATGCCTCGGCATGGGCCCTTGATCCAAAGTCAAGAGTACGGTCATGCGTCGTAATGACTTCCGAAAGTGCGGAATTCACCGCGATGGCGTTGTCTTTCACTTCGACAGTGAATCCTATTCGATCGCCCGGCGTGATTGGTTCAGCGGTGTATTCCTCGCTCGCTGCCCCTTCCGGCGACTTCTTCACGAGACTCCCTTTGTCGAATTGTAGTTGTACCGTGTCTGACTCAGGATCGGGCATTGGGTCGATTTTGTCACCTCTTCATCTAAAGAGATTCGTCGATGGTTTCAGAAGTACCCTTGTTGGGTTGACCTCATCATCACGTACCTTGAGACAAAACTTGACGGTTGCAGACGAACCGTATGAGAGACTATAATAGTTAGAGGACGTGCCCCAACCAGCGAGCGACCCCTACCAACCAGGCGACAACGTACAGGTCTACATCTCCGAAACCGATCCCGACAGCGAACATCACGGAAAAGTTGACAAATAACCGTTGACAGTGGGGCCACCGATACGTTTTCACTCAAGTTCGATATCTCCCGAGATGACCCCAACGGCGAGAAGGGTATCCGACCATCCATGACGCTAGAATGAGGATCACTATTTATCCTAATTTTATTATGTTCGCCCTCGGTAGGATGCGCCTCTGAAAGATTTACTTACCAACCCTACGCCAGATTACCGTGTCTTCTCCAATTCAACAGTACAACCTGCCGACATTGAAATACCAAATACAACGAGGTCTACCAGCAAGCGAAGAGCCGAATATTTGAAACTATCTCTTTCAATAATGAGCCGATTATTTATGCACGTCCCTATCAGGCCAACAGGACAACCGAAACGTAGATAGGGTCGCAAGAAATAGAAAATTCAGAACGGATTGAAACACAATTGTCAATAAATCATAAAATAATCGGAGAGGGATTCCCGATAGTTATACTGCATGGCTGGTCTTTGGATCATCAAACGATGTCAAGCTGTTTGGAGCCAATATTCAAGGAACGAAGTGGTTGGAAAAGAATATATATAGATCTTCCCGGAATGGGCAAGTCACAGCCGCAAGAAGACATCAAAAATTCAGATGACATATTAGAGGTCATTCTGAAGTTTATTGATCAACTCATACCAAACCAGCCCTTCTTGCTTTGTGGACAATCATACGGTGGATATCTTGATCGTGGAATCCTTCATTTTCGCAGAGATCTGGTTCGTGGGATGTTGCTTATTGCGCCCGTGATTATTGCGGATCACGATGAAAGGAACGTACCTGATCATCAAATTTTGAGGAAAGATCCATCTCTTATCTCCCGATTGTCATCAGAAGATGTTGCCGAATTCGAACCAATGGCTGTGATACAAGGTGAACAAGAATGGAAGAGATTCTGTGAGGAAATTTTGCTTCCCTCACGAAACGCTAATACTGAGTTTATGGATCCTATTCAGCGGGACGGTTATGGGTTTACTTTCGATGTCGATAGTGACCCATCACCGTTTGAATATCCAACATTAATAATTACGGGTCGGCAGGATAGCAGCGTTGGATATAAAGATGCATGGGAGTTGATTGACGATTATTCACGGGCAACCTTTGCTACACTAGACATGGCAGGTCATAATCTGCAAATTGAACAACCCGATGTATTTGAATCACTAGTGAATAATTGGCTTGATAGAGCTGAATCTATACCGTCGGTGAAGCAATAAACAGTTTGTCCGATACGTGCAACGCGCTTGTCACCCCCGTCTTAGCACGTCCATCTCGTTGCCGTATCCCTATTCAACAGAGCAGGATGTTCCTGATTGGTATTTCGCTGAATCTCGCTTGTCGATTGGGTTGACTGCCAGAGTGATCTACAAGCTCGTCAGTTAGGGGTTAATCAGGGACCACCACTTCTTTACGCTATTTATTGCTTTCATGGCGATCCCGTCGTTGTACATTTACTTTCTCCGTCCCTGTACCCCCTATTACTTTGGAAGGATTTGGAGGTACAGATCGACATTTGACGGCTTTAAAATTGCATAGAATCGTGTAGGGCTGGTTTCCGGCCATAGAATCCAGCCTTAGGATTCTAAGGTTGGATCGAAATCATACATGTAGCCTTTCACAGCCTCAAACGACTGAAAACCGGTCTTACCCGAGTCGTCCTGGATGCTGTTACTCATCCAACCTTAGACGCTCCTACTCTTGTTACTATTCCAACCTTAGGTTTGTGGGTCGATATGGGCTCACACAGGTAGTATCACGGAATAGAACGTCTATATCCAGCCTTAGCTCCAAGATGTTAATATTCTATAAATGATTCCTCATATACTTGTGACTTTGGAGATATACTCTCCAACCCAGTCGTCGATTCAGGACATCTCTTGCCTTCCCAAAGTAGTTGGTACAGGAAGCCGTTGAGAAATGAAATGAGTCCTGGCTTCACTCAATGTCCTGACTGTGGATGGACCGGGAAGACAAGTGATCGCGTGATCGATGAACTCGAACGAAAGTGCCCTGTCTGCGACTATGTCTTTTGACGTAATTCGTGAACCGAGAGATTTATTCACTCTTTCTCCGGAATCCACCAGATCACAACCCGCGGACTCAATTTCCCACGTTCCAATTCACCTCGCTCGTGAAGCTCCTCAAGCCGCTGATGCACTGGGCGCCGTTCCATTGCAACTGTATCTTCGACCCACCGAGCGGTTACTGCCGGAAACTCGGACTCACGAATCACCCGAAGAATATCGTCATCACTCGTTTGCTCCGCAAATCGTCCCTGCTCGTCGCGTTCACTCTCGTTCTCAGTCAGAGCGCATCTATCACGGAATTCCGATATGTCGATGGCGGAAGAACAGATAGAGGCATGCAATTGGGACATTGAGCAGCGGAATGACCATGAGAAAATAGAGAATGGTTGGCTTCCACTCGGAGTGCTTCCGGACATATTGGCGGTCAGAATACACAGCCACCAGTGACAGAAGTGCAACTGCGTAACTCACGAGGATGATTCCCCCAGCAAGATACGTCGTCAAATACCCTGAGACATTGAGCGGGACAAATCTAGTGATACCCATTGTAAAGATCGTCACAACAGACCAGAGAACGAATAGCACCGGAATTGCGAGTATCACCAGCCACCATCCTCTCGAGTGAAGATATCGCTCGAACGACGACCTTGAAGAGAGTTCTGTAGTGACCATAGATGCTATATCGCTCCCCGGAGGTAAATCCATTCCTAGAATGATGAGTAACTTGTTCCCACACAAGAGCTTTGTTCAGATACGCACAACTACCAAATAATGCTTCAGCGTCCGGTACAGCGTACTCTCTTTGATCTCGCGTGTGGGATTTATACTAGCATTCTTGCAACAGTGGTCGTTACACTCCTCACGAGCACTCACTACTTCTCACGCATTTCACTCATTACAGCATGCTTCGGCCTCTTGTTTGGTATTGCTCTTGCAGTTGCTCGAGACGATCTCGCTGAATTGCTTGTTCGCACTCGTCTCTATCTCGCGCTCTCACTCGGTCCATTCTTGGTGTATCTGATCAGCGAAGGAGTTACCGCATTTAGGATGGGTCCAGATTCGACCGTACTACAGAATTGGATCGCTGAAGCTCTACTTCTCACAATTGCTGGATTCTTCCTCTATATCACAACGATGAACTACTATGCTGTGGTCCTCCGCCGTCATGAAGAAGTTCTCATCGAGTGGTTTGGGCGACCAGATACCTCGTATCTCCGTTTCGTTCGACTATTATCAATCGTGGGCGGTCTCATCTTCCTTGTGAGCGGATTCATACTCCACATCCCGATAGAACCAATCCAAGGTTTGTTCCCCTCGATCGGAGGCGTTCTCTTGGGCAATGCAATTGTCATAGGAAAAACCAAGCACTATACACTGGTTGAGAGCGGCCTCCTCGTAAAACGGAGTGGCACACTCGCTACCCGATTTATTCCACGCCAGCAGCTACGCTCGGTCGAATACAACGAAGATGTTCTCACGCTTCATCGGGGATTACCATGGCCACTGCCATTTCGATGCCGACTCGCACCGATTCCAGATTCTGACTCGGTTGTCCAGTCACTTCAGAAGTATGTAAACGAAAATTAGAACAAAGATTTCTACCGAGAGAGGACACGGCGAATCGGGGTCTGAACGAGATACAATGCGATTGTCGCACCAAGGAATGGCGTGAAAGCATCACTGACTGTGTGAATATTGCCGATGAGGAGATTGACGAGTACAGCAATGATTCCAACGAGAACAGAAAACGCCAGACGCTGCTTGTCGAATAAGAGTTCTCGAGAGGAGGGAGATGAGCGAGCGGAGTTTGCTGTCATACAAACCTATTGGATAGTGTTCTGAATAAACATTACGAGTGGATCGAAATTAGCGTATCCCTATCATTTTGAGGAACATTCAACACCCACTAAGTCATCGTACCGATGAATTGCTCTCTTTGTTCCTGGTCGGCCTTTGGTGTGGCTCTCATTTAGCAGCGAGCAGCACCTGATCACGACGCTGCCTTCTCGATAATCGCTAAAACAGTCTCACATGTTATAATAACTATTTGGCGTCGTGTATTCTCATAGAGACTACAGTATGGTTACAGAACAAACTCGAGCCCGTATGGAGTTTATCGGAAGTATCACTAGCCTACTGGCAATCTTGCTGTTTCGGAGACGCTCTGATGAGTATGAACCCCTCTCTCGCCGATGGATGATTGCTGGCTTTGTTAGCATGATCCCGTATCAGTGGGCGTACGATCGTGATTGGCATTCGCTCAAGAGTTCTACTCGACGACGGGGAATCGCGACGATGGGGTGGTCAGCTATTCAGCAATTCATCCTGCCAGAAAATGAGTCCGTCAAGTATAGTTTCTCAATCGGAATGCTCGCAGGCAGCATTGTATATCGACTTTGGTATGGTGTGCTTCAGCCTCTCCCCATCACCGATAACGAGTAGAACGGGACTGTCGGCGGTTCACTGGTTCACTATTTGGATGACCAACCAATAGTGACCCGCTTCTCTCACCCTTGAAGCTCAACCGTGACTCTCACTCACCACCACTGGTTTCGATACCAAGAATTTGGATATCACTCGCTTGCTCAGTATCAATCTCGGGCGTCGAACTGGGTAATAGAGACATGACTGGATCAGTTGTATTTCCCTACTCGGGCACACTATGGCACGCGGTCGAGCAGGAAGGAGGGGGTGGCGAGGGAGAGGGCGTGCGGATCCGGAGTGATGGCGCCAGACCCACGCGAGACCGATTCAGGGTGTCAGAGGCAACCGCGCCACACCTGGTCCTTTGGGGGGTTCGGTATATGCTTTGTGCTACTGTTAAAAAATAAGACAGTCAGACAAACGACCATAGACGGGATTTCGACTATCGTGACCGTTCAACGCAGTTTGTGATTCTATCTTATCATCATCGATGTATGAACGTCGAGATATAGAGCGGCAACCGACCAAGGAAGATGAGGCTGAAGTACGTTACTCCGGCAATTCGAACTAATATCGGAAATAGGTTGAGCAACGCTTGTACACCGAGGACAATCGCCAGTATCAATGAAAATCGGAGAAGCGGACGCTGGAATCGGTTCATCACAAATTCACTGTTGAATAACACCAGTGATATTCCAGCTAAGAAAACACCAATACCCGCACCAACAATGAGTGTGGTCACACTCGCCGAGGCTACCATTTTCGAAGTCAGTAATATAGACCCATACAACCCAAGAGCAAGCAGTAAATTCGGCGACGCAGATCACGGCGCAACGTTCACCCAGTGGACAGACCGCCTTGACACCTCACAGCACTGTAAGTGATTCACTCCACCCAAGTGGTGCTCATCTGCGAGGACTGCGGCGGTCGGATTGCCCGATATCGTCGGTCGAAGACGGTCCGCAATCCGGAGCAGTACAGCTGTAGTGAGTGCGGCGGTGCAATTCGTGTCGAAAAGGGAGCCGATCAGTAACATCGCGAGAATCGAGAACCCGCAATTACTACTCAATATTTTAAGCACGGGCAAGATATATGTTGTGGTAGTGCGAAGAATAGGATATGACTCCAGACGACACCTCATCCACGCCGCCAAGTCTCTCTGAGGAATGGACCGAAACGTGGGAAAACGAATCGACACGAGACCGGGTGTATACCACAGCCCTGCAGTTGTATGAGCCAACACGAGTTGCTGCGATCGCCGAGAGAGCAAACGTCTCGAAGGAAACCGCTCGAGACTATCTGCAGTGGTTCACGGAAATCGGGATGCTAACGCAAACCAACGAGGCTCCAGATGAATTTGTCCGTGACGAGGATTACTTCCAATGGCGACGGATTCATCGGCTGTGTGGACTCCCCATGGAGGAACTCGAACAACGATTGAAAACAGAAATCGAAAAAGAGCGGCGCTACCGCGAAAAATACGATGCTGAGGGACCCGACCAAGTGGATGCGCTCGATCATGCAGACTATGCTGATGTCGAGGATATCTGGTCGGAATTGCAAGAGTGGAAAACCGTTCGACGGCGAATTGAAGAACTCGAACAGGCACGGCAGAATCACGACAACACCACGCAAGCGTCCGCCTAATCGATGAGCGACGATACCGAGAAAATACTCGATGAGACACTGTTACGGCACATTGCTCGTCGATTGGACGCTCTCACTCGTTGAATCTGTCTCTGTCTTTCCGCACGAACGTCCGGAATCGGTTGTAGCGTGGTTTGATCTTCGGTATTTTCCTGACACAATTCAAAAGGTTGTATTCGAGATCCGTGTCTACACGAACCTTCTGCAAACACATGGCTGCCGTCGAAACCGCAACAGACGACGGATGCTCGACGCCTTCCCCTCCGAGGACGACAACGAGACCGAACCCGACGATTGTGATTGTGACGGTCTCGGTGGCTTCCTGTGCTGGGCAAGCTTCATACAATCGTCACACTCATGGAGTAAATGACCAACACGAGGGATCGGAATGGTCATCATTCGGTTAGCTATCTACTCAGTGACCGCGTCCATTCGCTCATCGCCGCGCTCGTTTTCGTCGCCGTTCAGGCTTGCGGTCACTCGTTCGACGAGCAGCGGAAGAGTCGAAACCCCGGTACCAATCACGGCTCCCGTGACTTTCCCCTTCGTCCCAAACCGTTTGCCGACCTCGTATCCTGTTCTTGCGTGCCGAACACCGTCTAAATACCGCTCAATGTCACTCACCCCACTGAACGGTTGTGGTGGTTCTTCGGGGTCAAATGTCTCACGGGTGCTGTTGTACGCACCGTACATCGTACCTATCCCGCCCCCGAGAACCGCACCGTACGGTCCGGCGATGTATCCTCGTCGCGCCCCTTGGAACGCGCTCTTCGCTGCGTAGCGATGGTCAATTGCGTCGACAAACTCTCGAATTTCGATTGCAAGCGTGGTCGTCGATCGGTTTGCTGTTGCCGCAATCGCCAATGGGTCCGACGGTGTTTTCAAACTTTGGTTGTTCATGTGTTCCCGAACGATATCGACCGCTTCTCTCGCCGACGTGGCGGCGCTCGATAGCTCATTGTATGCAATGGTCCCATTTCTGACCGTCTCTCGTGCGGCGGTTTCTCCCACGTTACGCCCTACGTGTGACACCGCTTCTGTTTGCTCCGTTACGTCCTCGGCAACCTCGCGTACGCGATTTCGGAGTTGAAGTTCCATACATCTTGATAGTGGTTCTACAGTCCTGGCCATTCGCTTTGCGCATGTAAGGTCCTTCTAAGGGAAGCACGATTGGCATCAAAGAGGAAAGATATGGAGAGCCTGAGCAATATTTCATATATTTTGGATTACTATCAATCGGTTGCTTAGGCCGTCGGATGAGCGCTCACTATCCACTCGGTATGTGACGTATGCTTCTTATGGACAGTTACTAGCTAACATGTTATCAACTAGCTGTCCGATCATAGTCTGTTTGGACTATTGTTTTGCTTGATCAACACTCTTATGGAAAACACGTTCTAAGAGTAGATGTGACAATGAGTGTAACGGCTAGTTCACAGTCTCTGGATGGTATGTGTGCCAATCGAGCGAGCGCCGTCGCTCTTGAGGCATTAGTACAATACGACGACCTCGATCTCGACGAAATGGGCCTTCGACTCTACGATTTGGTTGATCCAGAGGCACTCGATAGCCTGTTTTGCCATCAGGAAGAATCTGCCCCTTCTGTAGAGTTCGAGGTTTGCGATGCTACGGTCCATGTATGGCAATCAGATGGCGAGATCCGAGCACGGGTCAATGATGAACATGACTAGCTCACTGGGGCGCACAGAGAAGAAATCGAGAGCCTTGAAATCGAGCCCCGGTAGAGTTGTTACCCTCGTTAGCAACACCTACGGCAAACATATGGCCGCCGTTGAGAATGCGACTGACGACGGAACGCTCGACGCCTTCCCCTGGAGACGACGACGATACCCAACCCGACAACTGCGACTGTGACGGTCTTAACGGGTCCCATGCTGGCCGTGCGTGCGAACGGGACGAACAGAACTACCGAACGAACCACCGCTGCAGCCCTTTTTATCCATGGCACGCCAATTGACGTTCTCGGATCTCACCGAGCAGCGAACGCTCAGGGCAGATCCTGGAATAGTTGTGGGTTGTATTTGAAATACTGTGTGGCTGTTTGAGGAGATGAGATACCTCTTGATTTGAGATATAAAGGAATGCCTAAGCTCACGTATTTAGAGATAACCTTCTGAATGTCGAATATTCACTACCTCAACACAATCACCCGCTTCCAACGGATTTAAGACATGGTGTTCCATAGTATTGGGTACAGTGAGCAATACCAAATTCAACCCATCCGAGATTGCGCGACGTGTACAGGACGATGACGCCGAAGAGCTGTTCGTTCTCGACGTCCGTCGAGAAGAGGACTTCGAAGAATGGCAGATTCCGGGAAGTACGAACGTACCAGTCTACGACGAACTCCTGGAGTACAATTACGCCACGCTCGAAGATCACCTCGACGAACTCCCTGAAGACAAAGAGATAGCCGTCGTCTGCGTTGCTGGCATTACGTCCGCTCGCGCGGCCGAGTTCCTCCGCGAACATGGGTACGACGCCGAATCCATCGACAACGGAATGAACGGTTGGGGTCGCGTCCACCGCCAGTATGACCTCACCGCTGCTGATGGCGTAATTCAAACCATCCGTCCCGGGACAGGCTGTGTCTCCTATCTCGTCCACGACGATGACGAAGCGGTCGTTGTCGATCCCACTCAATACATTGAGGAGTATCTAGCCATTGCCGACGAACAAGACCTCGAGATCATCGGCGTCGCAGACACACACGCACACGCCGACCACGTTTCCGGTGCTCGTCGCCTCGCTGGCGAACTCGACGTTCCGTACTACCTCCACGGCGAGGATGCAGGGGAACTCGATGGTGTGACCGAACTCACGGATGATGATGCAATCACTGTCGGTGACCGAACGCTCGATGTCATCTATACACCCGGCCATACGCCCGGTAGCGTCTCCTTCGAGTACGGCAACGTGCTCCTCTCCGGGGACACCCTGTTCCTCCGAAGCGTCGGTCGTCCCGATCTCGAAGACAGCTCCGAAGATGCCGTCCGCGAAGCTGCAAGCAAGCTATTCGAAAGCCTTGAGCGTCTCACCAATTACAACGATGGAACGCTCGTCCTCCCCGGGCACTTCAGCGATGAGACGGTTCGTCCACTTGCCACTGATCTCGATGAGCTCCAAGAAGAAACGACGAACGAACTTCTAAGCTACGTTGAGGCAGACGACGAGACTGCATTCGTCGAAACCATCGTTGACAGTCTCGCTGACGAGCCCGCCAACTATAACGAGATTAAGCAGATCAACTGGGGGAAAGAACAACCTGGTGGAGACGTCGAATCCCTCGAACTCGGTCCGAACAACTGCGCGGCAAACTAAACGCTAAACCGTTCTTCTATGACCTACAGGCAGGGTATTCGACGAAATTGGTCGCAATTTGCACTGCAACTCCTCATCGTGTTTGCAGTTGGACTAACGATCGGTACCGAGCGGAACGTCGTCCCCGTCCTTGGCGAGATATTTTAGGGGTCAAATCGATACTCGTCGTCGGATCGTTCGTGGTGAGCTTTGGCTTCGTCAAAGCGTTACTCAACCTCTATGGAGGAAAGTGGTCGGAATCGTATGGTCGCAAGCCGATTCTTATTGGTGGGTGGCTCATTGCATTACCAATTCCGATCATCCTGATCTATGCACCAAACTGGTGGTGGATCACGCTGGGGAACGTTCTCCTCGGAATTAATCAGGGATTGGCATGGAGTATGAGCGTCAACGCAAAGATCGATCTCGCCGGAAGCGATGCTCGTGGGCTCGCCGTCGGACTTGACGAAGCATTCGGGTATGGTGGAGTCGCCCTCGGCGCATGGGTCACGGGCATCATCGCTGCACAATACGGACTTCGACCTGCCCCCTTCTACTTCCTTGCAAGCGTTATCGTACTCGCATTCGTTATCTCGGTTCTGTCTGTGAAGGAGACGCTTCCCTATGCAGAGGCCGAAGCTGCGAATCAGACTAGCGAGACGGACGCTGAGCTTCCGTTTCAATCGATACTGAAACGTGCGACATGGGGTGACAAAACGCTGTTTGCAGCATCGCAAGCCGGAAATGTCGAGAAGTTCGTCGACGCGCTAGTCTGGATCGCCTATCCCCTTTTCTTAACGACTGCTGGGTTGTCAGTCGTGGAGGTTGGGACAGTTATTGGGGTCTATGGAGGTCTCTGGGGGGTTCTTCAATTATACACCGGAAAGCTCGCAGATGACATCGGTCGGCGTCCGCCTGTCGTGACTGGGATGTTCATTGCTGGCATCGGTGTGCTTACGACAGTGATCGTCAATGGATACTTGTTCTGGCTCATAACCGCTGGCATCACAGGGGTTGGAATGGCGCTTCTCTACCCCAACCTCATCACAGTCGTGGGTGATGCCGCTCACCCATCGTGGCGGGCGACTGGCCTTGGCGTGTATCGAATGTGGCGTGACGCGGGGTACGGATTCGGAGCCATCGTGATCGGCCTAACAGCTGATCTTGTCTCAATGGAAGCCGCGTTCTATCTCGTTGCGATAGCGATGTTCGTCTCAGGGGGTATTACACTCGTGTGGATGCGAGAGACGCATCCTGAACAGGATACGGATGGAGGCCTTACAACTCAGATATCGGGATCCTCTAGCGACAATTGATGGCTTGTACGTGCTCGCACCATATCCACCGCAACGCATTTTGCAAACACATGGCTGTCGTCGAAACCGCAACTGACGACGGGACGCTCGATGCGTTCCCATCGAAAGACAACGAGTCTGAACCCGAAGACTGCGACTGTGACGGCCTCGGTGACTTCCCGTGCTGGCCGTGCGTACGAACGGGCCGGAAGGAACTACCGAACGAACCACCGCTTCAGTTCTTTTTAGACATGGCACGCCAACTGACGGCATCGGATATCCCCGCCCAGCGAATGCTAATCGAACACGTGGATACTAGAGATATTATTGCTGAATAGTATAATTGTGTGTTCAATTTTGGAACGAATGGAGAGTGCAGTGGCGACATAGAAATAAACGATCCTGCCTAAGTTCTATTGAGGGAGGAGTACTCCTGAGGAGCAAGCTATGTCATGTGTGGGGTGAATAGGGGGAACGAACGCCATGTTTTCGGGGGGACCAACAATGGCACACGATGAATCTAATCGACCAACAGATAATGCGGGAACGGACGAGCAAACGAGCGAAGAAGAGCGACAGCGTGAACGAGAGGGGACTCTTGTTAAACGTGCGGATGGTGATGGATATGAGTATCATCCACCAGAGATGTCACGGCGAACGGTAGCAAAATGGCTGGCAGCAGTCGGTGGCGGCGTTGCAATTGGTAGTATCGGTGTGAGTACAATCGGCGCAATCTCGGATGCTGGTGTCGGCGCTGGCCGGGGATCATCCTACAAGACGGTATATGTGAAGGGAACCCACCTCGTGGATAAGAACGGTGCCCGACTGAACGCAAACAATGCGCTACCATCCGGATCCGGGAAGGAGCGTGTCGTTCTTCCGGAGCTGAGATCAGGAAAACCACTCAAAACCTCCGCGGCACCGACCTTGTTGCTTCGATTTCCCGAAGGGAAGTACACGAAGCCGACTCACACCGATTGGACAGCCGACGGGTACGTGGCGTACTCGATGGTTTGTACGCATGAAGGGTGTCTTGTTTCGGAGCGAAGCGGCGAGAATCTTCACTGTCCCTGCCATAATAGTATATATGATCCACTCAAAGGAGCGGAAGTCCTCAGTGGTCCTGCACCCCGGCCACTTCCACAACTTCCCATTGGTATCAGTACGAAAGGTCATCTCTTGGTCGCAACCGGGCCGTTCGATGCACCCATCGGACCCCAATAAGATCGTTATCTTTCCCTAATTCACGTACTCTCTCACTCATCGGTATGTTTTAGACATGAGTTGCACTAGCCGGTACAATATTCCCAGTCTTACTGTCAGTTAATTTCGTTCGTCAATGAACGGATGAAGGAACGAACCACAATATCGATCGTGGTGATCTCGAATCTCACCGATCAGCAAACGCTGAAAGAGCGAACGCTGCGACCGACGATTCACCCGAGACACCGATAGCCCTCCTCGACCGAGCACGACAGCACGCAACGAACGTCGCCGCTGAACACTTCCCTGACCTGCCGGTCGAAACGATCGATTGGGAGGTATCACATCGAGCCCAACGACAGGCAGGCGTCACGAAGTACGACCCTGCAACAGCGGCAATCACGATCGCGTTGACCTGGAAAGCTTACCAGCAACACGGCTGGGAGCAATTCAGTGAAACCGTCCGGCACGAACTCATCCACGCCTGACAGTACCACGAGTTCGGTGAGGCGAATCACGGCGGAACGTTCACCTGTTGGACGGACGCCCTCGATACCTCCCAGCACTGCGAGCGATTCACTACACCACAATGGTGGCTCGTCTGCGAGGACTGCGCCGGTCGGATTGCTCGGTATCGACGCTCGAAAACAGTGCGCAACCCCGAGCAATACAGTTGTAGCAAGTGCGGCGGGTCACTCCATGTTGAGGTGGGCAACGGCCACTGACCGAATCCTCGTATTAAGTAGTTCTCGCAACAAGGAAAAGATACGAGGAAGATTTTCGCGGACTACTAGTTTCTGCTTGAGCCCTTGCTTTCACTCTTCGTTCACATCCCACAAGACAGAATGGCGCTGCTCGATCGAGGAGTACAACAGTACGCACCGAAAGTGATGATCCTCGACCGTTGTTTCTAAAATCCTTTTTCTGTTTCTTGATTCTGCCGAACACCCTATCCAAGCTCCATTAGTGCTGTTTGAATCTGTATTTCACCTGAAAGAATCTCGAACGTCTCCCCATATGTACTCTCTAGGGAGAGCGCAGTGACGAGTGTTCCGGCGACATCGGCACGCGGAATATCTCCATCTCGCTCAAGATCATCCCCGATTTTGATTTGACCAGTACTCGGCTCATTCGTTAACGGGCCTGGCCGAATGATCGTATAGAGTAACTCACTTTCTTGGAGTGCTTTATCGGCTTCAGCTTTCGCAGCCAAATACTCTTGGAGCGCTTCGGGGCTCTCTTCGGGCGAGTCAGCATTGATTGAGCTTAGCATCACAAACCGTTCGACATCTTGATTTTCTGCAGCTTCAATCAAATTGATCGCTCCATCTCGATCAACTCCCCACACGTCATCGCCACCAGATCCGGCAGCAAAAATAATTGCATCACATCCTTCAACTGCATGCGACACATCCTGGGTGAGGTCTGCGACGACCGCCTCTGCCCCGAGATCTTCGATATCTTCTACTTGGCGATCGTCTCGAACCATTCCTCGAACGGTATGATCACTCTGACTCAGTAGATCGATAATGTGCTGTCCGACTTGACCGTGAGAGCCTGCAACCAGTACATCCATTGTTCGTACAGGTACTGAAACGATTGCCATCCCAAAGACTCTGATGACCCCATAGCTAATCGGGATGTGCTATGTCCACTAGACCACACCACCAAGTCTATGCGTAGAAAAACAGAGACCAATAATCCGTGCGACGAAGATGTTTTTGCCGTTATTCTGCGCTCTCTTCGACGGGCAAGAGGATGTCTATTATGTTACGTTCTTAATAACAAGAACACCATTGTTGAATCGGTGTTCTGCCTCCTGTTCTGGGAGGGTAAGGTCAATCTCTGTTTTGAGTGTTGGTGTATCGATGCCAATAACAGCTTCCTCTTCAAGATAATCGACTGTGACGTATTCGGTGTCGATAGCCAATTCGAGAAGGTCGACAGCAACGACCCAACCTGATTCGTATTCATAACGTGCAACGTGAAGGTCTGTATCAGAACGTGATTTGTTCATTATCTACCTGTTCTTTGTGCTACGATCGAATAGTCCCTGGTTCGGCGTATGCCGAGTATTTAGCAACTTTGGTATTCAGTATAATCGATAGATGGACGAGGTACTGGAATACGGCAGCACTATTCCATGGGTAGCCGCGTCAACCCCAAGCATTTTATTCGGTATAGGCCAACTTCCCTTGATGCGAGAATTCGTTTTCAGAATTGAGTACGAACATGGGATCAATCCGATTATGGATGTGTTCATGGACTACCCCAGTGCTCACGCTCGGACGCTTACATGCCATGTCTCGAAAAGCGGCATCTGGCGTATTGATCGGATCGCTGGACCCACAGAAGCGCTTGATCAGATAGACAGCGTGTATGACTCGCATGAACAGTGCCTTGAATGTGTAACTGATGATCACGCACACCTCGATTGGGAGTACGAGTTGCTCGATGCTGATCGCCATACTCGGACCGTGTATCTGTACCGACCGGCGACAACAGACTGTCACTCGATTCCATGTCTAGCGGCCCATTATCTTGGAGACGGTCTCCTCGCTGAGGCTGAACGACGAACAAACACCTACGAATGGCATCTGCTTATGCGGAATGATGAGAACGTTGGTGATCTATACGAATCGCTCAATGCACATCTCCAAGATGGACTCTCGGTACATTTTGAACAGCTTGGAGAGCCTTGTCATTGGGCTGAGCGGACTATCTCAGTGGCTGAACTTCCCTATGAACAACGAGCAGCCGCTGAAGCTGCAGTTGCTAATGGCTACTATGAGACACCACGTGAGATCTCACTCAACGAACTCGCAAACACAATTGACGTTCCACGGTCGACACTCCAATATCGGTTGCAACAAGCTGAATCGTGGATTATGACTCGCTTCGTAAAAGACTCGACACTAAATGGTGTCGCGTTGCTCGATCAAGAGGTTGAGAGACGGAGATAGAAGGATAGTGGAATATCTAAAACTAGTACGTTTTCGTGGGAATACTACTCAGATATGCTCCAAAAATGACGGTTCACTCTGGGATTAGCGAGCGTAACTAGGTCTTGACCTGAAAGCCTTCTTCTCCGAGTATTTCTCGTAATCGGGAACGATGCTCGCCTTGTAGTTCGATATGCCCATCAGTGACGGTGCCACCGACAGCGAGTTTGCTCTTCAGTGTTGAGGCGAGTTCTTCGAGATCAACGCTAGATGAATCTAAGCCTTCGACAATCGTCATCGCTTTGCCATAGCGACGCGTATCGATACGGATCAAGGCCCGTTGCTCGGAACGAGCGAGGTCATCTCCGATGTTAAGCTCGTCAGGTAGTCCAGCGATGTCGTTGAGGTTGTTGCTCACTACATTCTACCTTTAGAGGTATTCCCTTATGAGTGCTTGTTTGGACTATGCCAAATCGAATGCGGACATTCATAACGTATTTGACAGACTCAATTTAGTCTAGAACGGATTATACCGTCTTATTCTTGCGATAAAGGAGGCAAAGAATGTGATCCATTTATTCGGCATATACCGAACAAGCATTCTTGATTGACTGGCTCTTACTTACTGTTGAAGCGTTGACTACGCTTACAGGTGAGAAACCACTCTCATCGAATTCAGTCACCTCTGAAAAAACCACATTTGAACGTGGACCGACGTCAAAGGCCACGTCCCGGACCCCGGAAACAGAGCACGAAAACAATGAGAACACGATTACCGAGCAAACCGTCTGTCCAGAATGCGGCGGTCAGTTAGAAGCGGACAGCAAGCGGGGTGAAACCGTGTGTACCGAATGTGGACTCGTCGTTGATGAAGATTCCATTGACCATGGACCAGAATGGCGAGCATTCGATTCAAACGAACGAGATCAGAAGTCCCGTGTGGGTGCCCCAACGACGAAAATGATGCACGATAAGGGACTTTCGACGAACATCAGTTGGCAGAACAAAGACGCCTACGGAAACTCGCTTTCAGCCCGTCAGCGTCAGAAGATGCAACGTCTTCGCACATGGAATGAGCGCTTCCGCACCCGTGATAGTAAAGAGCGTAACCTCAAACAGGCGCTCGGAGAGATCCAACGCATGAGTTCCGCGCTTGGTCTATCCAAGGCCAATCGTGAGACTGCCTCCGTTGTCTATCGGCGTGCGCTTGACGAAGATCTCTTGCCTGGTCGTTCTATCGAGGGCGTTGCAACTGCTGCAGTCTATGCAGCGATCCGACAGACACAGACACCAAGAACGCTTGAAGCGGTAGCGCAAGTGAGCCGGGTCGATGAACTGGAGTTCAAACGAGCCTATCGCTATATTAATCGCGAGCTTGGCCTCGAGATCGGACCACCGGATGCAGAGAATTACATCGCTTCGTCTGCATCAGAGCTCGCAATCAGCGACACTACCGAACGGCAGGCCCACGACCTACTCCGGATCGGCAAAGAAGCCGGACTTCATAGTGGCCGGAATCCAGTTGGACTTGCTGCTGCGGCCATTTACGCAGCTGCGTTACTGACTGATGAGAAGGTGACGCAAGATGAGGTATCGGCAGTAACTGACGTGAGCACCGTTACGATTCGGAATCGGTATCAGGAACTCCTTGCGGCTGCAAGTGAATGCGACTCTGACATCCAAGTAACGGCACAGACGAAGGGCGACAACAGTCAGCTCCGCGCTATATCTGCAGCCAAGTGAGTTTGCTATCAATAATGATCTTCCGATTCGGGTACCCGCTAGAGCCCTTGTTATATTCCACTACATCTGCAGCCCGTGAAGCTGACGAGACGGCACAGAAACGCGCACAGACCGAACAATTTGCCTTCAACGTCGATGCCCCCGGACTCATCGAAGTCACCAATGAAAGCCATGAGAACCCCGCTGACCACCGGTACTCCGTCTCCATCGACGACGTGACCGAGGTAACTGATGGCCTGTACCTGCCCGCATCACGTCCACCGCAACGCCTTTTGCAAACACATGGCCGCCGTCGAAAATGCAACCGACGACGGCACGCTCGACGCATTCCCGTCTGAGGACGAAGACGAAGCCGAACCAGACAACTGTGACTGCGACGGCCTCGGTGGCTTCCCGTGCTGGCCGTGCGTACAAACAGGACGGAAGAAACTGCCGAACTAACCACCACTTCAGCGCTTTTTATCCATGGTACGCCAGTTGACGTTCTCAGATATCACCGACCAGCGAACGCTCACGAAAAGCGCGAAAACTGAGACCGATGATACACCTGAGACACCGACGGGTCCCCTTGACCGAACACGACAGCACGCTACGACGGTCGCCGCCGAGTACTTCCCGACTTCTGGTTTTCGATACCATTCCGTCGTAGGAGAAGAGTTAATACACTATCCATAGAACATGTATTGTGATGTCAACGGACGACCGAATCTCGACAACCCCCAACCACGAGGAAACGTTCAACGACCTTCTCACCTACGCTGAACTCCTGAACACACCTCAACTTGCCCGCCTCTACATCTACATTCTCCAGAATGGGCCAGTCGCAATCGAGACGATCAAAACGGATCTCGATATGGCCCACTCGACGACCTACAAATATATCGGGCAACTCGAGGAGATGGGTGTGCTGTCCCGCCACGACGATGAGACACCAGCAATGGTCACCGTCGAACCGATTCGTCTCCAAATCGAGACCGAGCATGGCAACGTGACTGCAACACCAACCCTCATCGACGCGATTGGCCGCCAGCACGATACAGAGGACATCCGCGTCTTCGTCGAGCGACAGGGAATCGCGAAACTGGCCGCGGCGCTCCACTACACGCTCCGGGTCATGAATGGTGAACTCACACAACGGACTGGGGCATCCAAACTTGGTGTTCATCCCGTTGAGGGAATGACCGTTTTCACTGCGTTACAGGACGTCGTCGAGGAGGCGACTAACTACGATCCCTATCTGGAGCGAGCCGAATAATGGGAGGGGCCGAGATTCCGAGCGACAGCACTGCGATTATCGACAGTAGTGTCCTATTCGCAATGGGTGGGCCGTCGAACGAGAAATACCAGGCGTTCGAGCGATTCGTTCGCCAGCGGAACCTCACCGTCACAGTCCCAGAACAAGTTGCTGCGGAGTTAGGTGAGAGCCCTGATGCATACGCCTACCAGCGCGATCGATTGCGAGCAGCCCAAGATGCAGGATGGTTGGAGCCAGGTCGAATTGACTTCTCAATTCCTCGTGTTCCGGAAGTCGTCGACAAAACGCGAAGACGGATGTTGAGTCTCTCAGCCAATGACGTCACGGAAGACGAAATCGAGAAAACGGATACTATTCTCGCTGGATTGGCCTATCAATTCGTCGTCGAAGATGCAGCTCACGTTGCGGTACTTGTGAGTGATACGATCGCGGAGCAAGCGATTCGAGATGTCTTGGTAGCTGTTGGTGTAGAGGACCGGATCTCAGTTGTGGAGGGCCGAGTGTTGTTGAACGATCTTATTGACCGATAGCTGTGATAAACCACGATCTCTCGTTCACTCCGGGAACTGGATATCCGTAGGTACCCGAGTGAGTCCGAGCGTCGTGAAATCCCGATCAAAGGCAAAGACATGGTCGATCTCATATTCACGAGCAAGCACCGCACTCGTGTGATCAACAAACGAAATCTGCTGGTCGTCATAGCGCTCGAATTCATCATACGCTGCGGCAAATACACCCTCTCCAACGGGAAGAATATTGAAACTCTCCGAACGCCGAATCGTCTGAAGCAGATCCACCGCTGTCTTGTAGTTATTTTCCGAGTGGTGAGCATTGCTAACTCCGAGAGCACATACCGACTCGTGAACACCGGACCATATTTACCCGATTCCATCCCATCGAAGACCGCACTTGCTGCGTCGTGATTCACATCGTCTTCATCAAAACCAATACGGTTTTACAGACTGTCTACTGAGTCTTCGCGAACGTCGAAGACATCAAGGCTCTTAACGTTCGAAAAGTCCCCATCGGCCGTGACAAGGAGCATTTCCTTCCGACGGGCGATTCCGGCGATCAGGATGTCTGCCCCGTTGATGAGCTCGCCTTGTGACGCCAGTTCTGATTCGATCTCCGCTGCTTCGAGCGCAGAATACCGATCAAAACCAACGGTATTTGCCCACCGAAGTTTGTAATCGAGGTCAGGAATATCGGCTGGGCCGTCGCTATGCAACCGGCCTCGATACATTTCGTAGAGGACAAGCGTGGGAATCGAAATGGGTTCGTTGCGTTCGCCTTTGTACTCGGTGAGAAACGCTTTCGTTTCGGGCGTTCGGTCCGTATAGTCGATCAGAAAGCTGGTATCGAGGAGTGCACCAGGTGACTGACTACTCATCGATCGTTCTCATCTCGCTGTTCAGCGTGCCGATCGGCGCGCTCGTCAAAAGCGGCACCGAGATCGTCATGTGCTTCGCGAACGCGTTCTCCGAAATCCGTTCCGGCAGCAGCACCCCAGCCAGCCAGGTAGTCCGGCTCGCCGCTCTCGTCACCATTCTCGTCGGCAACCCACCACACCTGGCCGCGTGGTCCGACCTCCATGCTCTCGACGACACCGCGAGATTCAAGGGATTTGAGACGGTCGAGGACGGCGCGCCTGGTGATCGGCAACTCATCCGCCGCCATCTTGGTTGTTAGCACGGGAGTGTCAGCCCGGCGAAGAACGCGGAGGAGTTCATCGTCAGTGACTCGGGGGTTTCGCCCCGGGCCCTTGTCAGTGCTTTCGCCCATGTTTCACTGTATCAGTGCGACCACTATAAACATTCCCTTTGTGAGAAGGGATATTAGATATGGAGCCTTATAGTCCCATTTGGCAGTATTAAGCTGATTCCCATAGTGGGAAGTAATAGGAAGAACGGTGCCCCTCAGGGCGTAACAATCCGAGAAACGCGCCGGGTGCGACAACACCCGGCACCGGTCTTCCTAATGGACTCAGGAAAGACCATGTCAACGATAATGCCTAGTGACTTTGAAGCTGACGAGACGGCACAGAAACGCGCCTAGTGGGAACAATTCTCCTTCGATGTCGATATCCCTGGAATGGTCGACGTCTCCAACGAGAGCTACGAGAACCCCGTTGACCACCAATACACCGTCTCCATCGACGACGTGAACAACGAACTGATTGGCCTGCACGTGTCCGTATCACGTCCATCGCAACACCTTCTGCAAACACATGGCCGCCGTCGAGAACGCAACCGACGACGGGACGCTTGAGGCCTTTCCGTCCGAGGACAACGAGACCGAACCCGAAGACTGTGACTGTGAGGGCCTCGGTGACTTCCCGTGCTGGCCGTGCGTAAGGATGGGACGGAAAGAACTGCCGAACTAACCACCACTTCAGCTGTTTTTATCCATGGCACGCCAATTGACGATCTCGGATATCACCGACCAGCGAACGCTCACCGAAAGCGCGAGCACTGTGACCGACGATACTCCCGAGACACCGACGGCTCTCCTCGACCGAGCACAGCAGCACGCAACAAACGTCACCACAGAACATTTCAAATTTCCGTTATTCTACCGCATTCCCGACAGATCATCGAGACGCACCACTAACATTTCCTTGGCATAGAACCTGGCTTTTTGCTCATCGAGAGTGACTACTGACGACGCCAAAATATCGTCGTCAATTCCGTGTGTATGACTGGCACATAACCGAGACCCGCGGTCATGGTATTCACTGGAGGGTGTAATCATCGAAAGACCGGGCCGCATACCGATACGCGACTGCTCCGACACCGAGTGCTGCGACCAAAATCACGACGAACAACACTCGTGCTATGGTGGATAAAATCGATAACGAGTGCCAACCCGTGCTGTGAAGCCACGACACGGGAAGGTCGACACCAAAACTCACTACTAAATCAGCAAGTATTGCTGGGGCGAGGAGTGCTACGATCGCAATGCCACCGAGACCACTAACTAATACAGAATAAACACTCATTGCGGTCAAACCGGGTGAGACGTCCTCACGGCTTCGTCCAGGAAGAAGGGCACTGAAACGGGGGAAGCGAATCCCGACCGCAGGAGCAACAGCGGTTGCGAAGCCAGTGAGTACGACGCTGAGAATGACGAGACCAAGTCGTTCCCACGGTGTATACGGGCTAAATATGGCTGCGACAAGTGTTGAGAGAGCGGCGAGCGGCAGTCCAAACAACAATCCAGGAAGCATCAGCCCGCGGACGAACTGACGCCCGGAAATCGAGGACGTGAGCGTTGTAGGGAGGAGTGGTCCCTCATCACCGAGCGGGTTGAGTCCGAATGTAGCCCCCGCGAACCATGGGACGAACAGTGCACAAACTGGTGGGACGAAAGCACTGACTTTGTCCGTCTGAACGACCACATTACTCAGTGTCGTGCCGACTGTGAGGACCACGACGAAGAGCAATGACAGCCGGCGGGGCGCACGACGAAAGCGAAGCATTGCCAGTTGTGAGACGCGATAAGCCGGAACGCTCGTGAAACGCGGAATCAAAAGCGGTGAGAGTGCGTCTGCAAGCGTCTTGACGCCGTGACCGATGTTCGTGTCGTCGACCAGATGCACTGTTGATTCAGTGTGCCAATACGTGGTGGCGAGACATTCAGTGATGGTTATTCCGCCGAGGATGACGACGAGTGCTCCGAGGAGTCCGCCAACTGCTCGACCTAACGAGACGACGACTGGCGTCCCAAGGAGTGCGAGATCGATGAACCATCCAATCGGAATCCATGCCACCTTGCTCACGTCAGACGACTCGAAAATAGCCAGTTGTATTATCAGGTAGATAGCGATGGCAACGACAACGCTAAGCGCACCAAGTTCAGTGGCGTACCGATTAGCGAATCGTGACCGTGTAAACAAGAGCGCCTTCCCGAACCCGAATACGTACCCGATTGCAACCGCACTCGCGGTGAACGCCATGACTGCGAGCGGGACGAACAACACACTGAGTGGAGTTCGAAAGGCGTAGATGACGATTCCAACAGCCAGTGTCGTCGGCAGGAAGAGATACGTAACCGACCGTAGGAGCTCAGCGATGAGGAGTCCACCGACCGCTGCTCTGTCGGAGACTGTCGTGAGTACGAATGCTTCAGCGTCAAGGCGTGTTCTGAGCGAGATTGATCGCTGGGTTAGGAAAATCACCAGTGCCCATCCTATGACGACCGTCCCTCGGAAGGTGTCAGAGAGCACTATCGGTCGTTCCATTGAGCGGAGTAACACGGCATAAAGGACGCCAATACCACCAAAGCCAATGCCAACTCCAAGCAAACCGACGCCGAGAAAGAGCAATCGTGTCGGGTTGTACCGAAACTTCCTGACGGTTCGCCGGTAGTCGGTGAAGCCAATACGGACGCTGTGACGTATCCAATGGAGGTCACGCATCGTTCGATTCTCCTTCGAAGGCCGATTCGTCGTCGGTCACTTCAAGGAACACGTCTTCGAGGGTGTCTTGCTCGCCCGATTCGGCGCGACGTTTCAATTCAGCGGGCGAACCCTCGGTAATGAGTTGTCCGTCGAACAGCACGCCAACCGTATCTGCAAGTTCGTCAACGATGGGTAAAATGTGTGTCGAGAGAAACACCGTCGTTCCATTGTTAGTGAGTTCGATGATGATGTCCCGCACTGTACGTGCCGATCGTGGGTCAAGACCGCTTGTCGGTTCGTCCAGAAAGAGAACATCCGGGTCGTGGAGAATTGCCTGTATGAACGCAGTTTTTTGGCGCATTCCCTTCGAATATCCAACGATCCGATCGTCTGCGTCGCCAGTCAAATCGAGACGGTCGAGGAGTGTTTCAATTCGGTTAGTTGTTTCCGGTGTTGCGATGTCTCGCAGACCGGCGGCGTAGTCCAACTGTTCGTATGCGGTTAACTCCGGGTACAGCGGTGGTTCTTCCGGTAAATAACCAATGTGTGTCGTTACGGCGTTACGATCGGTAATCGACTCACCTCCGACGAACGCCTGTCCACTGGTCGGCCGGATAAGCGTTGTCAGCATTCGCATCGTTGTTGTTTTTCCCGCACCGTTCGGACCCAAGAACCCATATACAATGCCATTGGGGACCGTCAGGTCAAGCGAATCGACTGCTGTCGTGTCGCCGTACCGTTTCGTCAAGCTAGTTGCTCGTATTGAGTTCATGTGTTGAATTATACTTCCTTGGAGGGCGGATTAGCACGATTATGGAAATATCTGATGCAGTCACGAACTACTGCTCACGTAACCGATTGTTCTCGGATGTCTATTTATATTCGTCTATTCTAATTATAAAAATATTTGGAAAGAATTCACCTTGGAGGTCAGAAGATGCGTAGCTATTGTCTCTTCGTCATATATTATTCCCATCCTTCCTGAGATCGCTGAAAAACGTCACTCTTCACCGCTCAGACTTCCAGTATGAGCCCTTTTTCGGCCAGTAGACCACGTCGCTTATGCCAATTCGGAAACCGAGACCGTCCGATGTGAATCAATCGTGATTTGATAGCCAATATATTCAAAATGAACCGTCGGCGACGAGTGTTGGTACAGCTGTTCAAGCGCATCCGGATCAATGGCTTGATACAGCGGTGTCTGGGGTTCAGATCCATGAACCTCAAGGACAGCCTCAATGACCGCTTCGATAATTGACTCGGGCTGGGTGTCATGTGGCTGTGCCGATGTGGTGGAGGAGCTACTCATACTCGAGTAAACAGACAACAGATAGCTAAATATCACTTTGGGGATGAGCGGTAACACACAGCATTCTATCGTCGGATTATTACTGCCTATGAAAGGCCGAGATACCACTTCCCGAGTTTTTTCGATGGGTAGCTAAATGTGGCGGGGAGCGGATCAGGAGTGATGGCGCCAGATCCGTGATGTCAAAGTATCCTCGCTACATGCTATTCTCTGACACGTCTTGATAAATGCTTTGTGGTCACCTGAAACATAGCGACGGCCAAGACCTATTCTCGTCTGCGACGACTGCAACAAATTGCTTTCCATCGAGAAGGAGGCAAATCGATGGAGACAGAGTGTCGATACCCGTACTGCCTGCGGCTTGTTGGGACCATGACGGTGGCGAGTCCGTCACGGTTCCATGTCAGTCCGTGCGGCCATCGTCTCGCTACACCTGATGCGGTGCTTGCAATGGGCGATTTGCATCCCCCTGCCCTGGTGTGTGGTTGACGGATTTCTTCGCTGACTCTCGCGAACGCTTCTGGTCCTCTTTTATTCTCGCATTCGTTCGTTTTTCCGCGGTACAGACACTAATAAGAGTTAGTATATTATACTAACTTCGACGTATTCATTTCCAGTCTGGCTAGCGATGAACCCCACCAGACAATTTGATTTAGATCGGTGACAACGAGCGTGGGAATTGATGGCAGTAATCGCTACCAAGCTAGAAGTTCCATCCGGTAGTCTGCTCGATACGATTGACAATGTCTCCACCGACGAGGACAAACAAAACGATTGAACCTGATTTCCTGCCGGTTAAATCCATAAGCGGAAGTAAAAGACCCCCGGGACCCCTGTTTCGATCTGTGCGCAACGCGTCTTCACCCCGAACTGGATGATCTGAGATGGTTGTAGCGAACGGCCATAGACCGGTCAAGATCTGGGAAAACCGGTCACTCTATTCATTGGTATCTTCTGGCGTAAACAAATCTTCAATCGTACAGTCGAAATAATCTGCCAGTTTAAATGCTAATTCGAGACTAGGATCGTACCGTCCAGTTTCGATTGCATTGATTGTTTGCCGACTAACTCCGAGCGCCGTTGCAAGATCCCCTTGTGTGAGGTCGTGGATTGCTCGTTGCACTTTGAGCGTGTTTTCCATCTCGCCACCTTAGATGAGATTGCGATGCTGTATCTCGGATACTCCCATAACGAGCGTCGTTACAGTTACTCCTGCGAGAATACTCCCGACGAAAATGGTCTCTATCGACATGGATGAGAGTATAGTATATGTCATTCCGAGCATAAACCCGGCAACAATCGTTAGAAACCCCCATGCCATCGCTGAATCCAGAATCTCTTGATCACGCTCATCAACTGTGGTTTCAGGGGCAGTTTCTTGGCGAAAGTTATATCCAATATTTGAGCCGATGAGTGCCCCGATTGGAAGCCCCCAGAGAAGCACGAGATCGAAGCCACCAAAGTATAATCCTAATGCAGCTCCGACAACAGCGGTTGCACTGAATAAGAGACCGTTGTATTTCGGTGGTAAGAGTTCTATCCCGGCTATAGATCGATTGGAAACCATACTTTACACAATGTCAACGTCACTTATCAATATTTCCCTTCTTCATTTTCACTGAAATCTATTGGCGAATGTAGATAGCGAAGATGTAATGTCAATTCAAGCCCTTTCCTGGCTACCGCTTTCAATCCTCTCGTATTCACTCATTCGTTCGTTTTTTCCGGTGTTACCGGAATTCACAGAGTTAGCACAATATGCCAACTTGGGTGTATTCACTTCCGATCTGGCTGGCGACTGTTTACGGTGCGTTCTAGCGAAGTAACCGCATTATACTCGGTGAGACGGCTCTGTTTGATGCGCTCTAAAGTAAGCTTGCTATCGTGATGAATGAGACTCTCCCGGTCAATTGGTGGGAAGTTATCTGATTTCTGGAATTTCGGCACATTTCAACACGCAAGATTGATTTATTAACACAGGTAGAACGTACGACGGCAGCGAGGTCGGTTTCTTGAATTTGGCCGATTTAGCGGATTTACTTCCTGTGGGCAGTCTAAGCGGCAGTGCAACCACTCCAGTCTCCGCTGATCAAAGGAATGAGAACCTATGTGCGGTCGTAGAGACTGCCACAGTCTCGCTTCCGCAAGCAGGTGCGTGTATCTTGTCACCCAGATTGTCAAAGGGTCTTTTATTGATCACGACGAAAGTACCCTACGATGAGTAAGGAGAATCCCCCGAACTCTGACGATGACACCGAATCCGATGGGATTTCCAACCACTATGACTGGTCCTCGACCGCCCCGAGTACCGCGATTGTCGAGACCATTGCCCAGGCAATGAACTGTGAATCACTGGAGGTCGGTCCACTCTACGAGTGGGTAGATCCCGATTCCCTTGACGCGATCTTCGATGGACACTCGACACGAACCCGCAACTCGGCTACTTCAATCTCTTTTTCCTACACTAACTATACCGTCACTGTCAACAGTACTGGTACCGTTCACGTTGCTCCCGCCTAGCACGTACCCCTCTCACAGTACATCCCCATTGTTACGGACCGTCATGCAACCGCCTCATTCTGCAAATCCAGTTCTGCAGGCTCACTACTGAAACTATTCGTCTGCGATTCCAGGATCCTGTGTCGGTCGCAATCCCGTCGCCATTAATCGTCGGGCTATCACCACCAATCCGTTGTTGAATCCTCGGCCGAAGACGGCCTGCTCGGATTCAATTTCACCCGTTGGACGCTCGTGTGCGGTACTCACGAGGATCGTAGACCGGTCTACAAGCAATAATCGCGTAATTGTCGTTTCGCCCTCGTGATCGAGTGAGGAACTATCCAACCATTCCAAGCCAGAATGAAACACTGTTGCGTCGGGCACTACCGTCGTCACCCGATCCCGGAGTTTTTCGGTGAGTGTCCCAACCACCACCTTAACTCCTCTCTCTTCGCTGCCTGCAGTTGCTCACCGAAGTGATCAGTAAGAATCTCATCGCGCCCAACAATCAGAACGATCTCATCGGTTGCGCCATCGATAAGCTGCCTCGTTCGATTTGCAATGGGAGTCGTTCCCCAGAGAGCCCAGACGTCGTGAGTTACCTCTTCGTCCACATTCGATTCGGCTGGCTCTAATGCATTCAGTGTCTCCGCCAGCGTGGCAGTTCGAGACTCGTACTCGTGCCGTAGCGTCTCGCTCGCTTCCTCGACCGAGACAGCCCGATACTGCTGTGGGTTCGTATTCTGCACCTCGACTAATCCTTTGGCTTCGAGCACTTTGATTGCATCATACACACGCGTTCGTGGCACTTCTGAAATATCACTGACCTCTTTGGCTGTCGCTTTGGAGACGCGTGAGAGCGCCACAAGACAACGTGCTTCGTACTCTTTGAGTCCGAGTTGTTGGAGCAATTCGACTGCTTGTTGGTGATTAGACAGTTCACTCATGGGTCCCAACCATTTGCCCAGGTATCCTGGGGCTGTTCAGACCGTTGTGTCGTCGCCCGTAAGTCAGTTGTTGTCTCACTCCCCGAGCGACCTCGACAGAGCGATGTATCATCAGTATCCATTCTCTGTCCAGACGTATCAAAGACCCTATTCTCTAGATTGCCATACTGCTATATCCTCAGTCTAGCCCCCATTCACTCGCATAATAACAATATAAAATTCCTCATTCCGCAATATATGATGGGTAGTCTGCCAATTCAGCAGCCGACGCCGAACAGATTCGAATCATTTCTTCGCTATTCGTTCGTATATATCTGTGTGCCAATACACAACTGCCGTCTCTGAATAGTATCTGACGATGTCCAAGTCTGACAGTGTCATTCATGTCATATTCATGCGATTAAATATCATTAACTCAGATGATCACAGTAGGGTTATACACGGCGAGCATATACCTTGAAATGGTACGGAGTTCGATTAGGGTCCCAACCAATCACTGCTCCGTACCAAGACTGCCACTTTTGTGGCAGTTTTTCGTCTACACTACTCATACACAGACCGCATGATACGGGTTGTCCGGCGTTTGAAGAAGTGAATGGACGGTGAAACAATTGCTCTCCTGGTTCACTCATATTCTCACACATCTTCTTTACGTCTCCTTGATGTACTCTGGGGTATGAGTCGAAACCTCGACAACGTTGATCGCGGAATCCTGTATCATCTTCAGCGTGATGCACGCAACACGACCACCCAAGAAATCGCCGAAACAGTTGGTACCTCGGCGAGCACGGTCCGTAATCGCATCGAAGCACTCGAAGAGGACGGGATCATCAAAGGCTACCACCCTGAAATCGATTACGAGGCGGCGAACCTACCCCTTCGGATTCAGTTTGTCTGCACAGCCACACCAACCAAGCGGGCCGAGTACGTCAGGGAGATTCTTGAGATACAGGGCGTGATTGACGTTCGTGAGATGCTGGTCGGACGCCAGAATATTTACGTCGAGGCAGTCGGGACGAGTACCAAAGATATCACACGCATCACGGACGTGCTGCATGAAATGGGTCTCACGGTTGAATCGGCCGAAATGATGCGTAAGCGTCACATCCAACCGTTCAACCATTTCCATTTCAGAGAGGATATCACCGAAGACACACCTGAGAGCTAAGCGAAATTTTGATCGACGCGTCAGCATTCTACCGTCTCTCGGTTCGCTAGCAGTCCCGCTAGAATGCCGTCGTTCTCACTGAGACGAAGAGTAATTCGTAGTCATCTCTACCAGACTCGAAGGGTTGCAGATTAGGGCCAATCGTCGGGTAACTCGTCTGCATGATCACTCATCAGTGTGAGCAGTGGGGCAATCTCGTCAATGCTGGGCCCACGACAGATCGCCCCTGTGTCCGGGTTCCAGTCAATATAGCCCGCATCCGCTAATTTAGGGAGATGTGTGTGGTGGAGTTGTGTTTTCAGCGATTCTATCTCTGCCTCATTCATCTTGTCTAGGGTAAACTCATCTTCAGCACGAGGATTCTAATTCAGGACTGCGGCGATTGGAGTGCTCGACATCGACACTCGAAAACCGTCTGCAACCCAGAGCAGTACAGCGTAGTGAGTGCGGTGGGTTGATCTACATCTGGAGGAAAACTGTTCCCATCGATATCGACCGTCGAGATTTTCACGCTATTTTGTCTTCTCATTGAATGTACAATTCATACCATCTACCGGATGTGTGCAGATGTGAGTTAACGCTGTTTTTAACCATGTCAAGTGCCTCTGTGTACCAGAAGCCAGAACGCACATTGTTGGTAGTACCGATTGCGATAGTAGGAGTAATTCAGTAATATGACACAAGATAACGATGACGACGATGGGACGGCATCGGAGAGACCATCCGATGCCGGGACCATACCGGAGATTCCTGAGCACATCTTGGAGTTAGACTACGTCTTTCAATCGATTGCAAAGTCTCGCCGCCGCTATCTGCTCTACACACTTGAATCAAAAACGGAGTGGTCAGTGACTGAGCTTGCAACCAAGCTTGCCGCCTGGGAGGGTGACACCCCTGAGAAAGATATTCCACAGGAGGAGATTGATCGGATGTTCGCTTCACTCTATCATGCCCACATTCCCAAACTTGTTGATGAACGGGTCATCGAGTTTGATGACGAAACCGAGGTTATCAGGGCGGGAGAGTACGCCGAGCAGGTACTGGCCGCCTTGGCAGGAGCGGGTGCGAGTCTCGACAACCGCCAAGAAGCCCACGCACGGAGTGAGATGGATGACGAGAAGTTTTGACGAGGAAAGTGAATCCAAGGTCAGCTTAGACGGTGGCGAACAAATCCTCGAGCAAGCTCAGTATAAGCGGGCCGGTTGCGACGATCTGACGACCACGATTGTTGTGGCGATTGCAGCGGCCGAGGGTATCTCACCGGCCGAGCTGAAAGAGCCGATACTCTACGACTGTGTTGATATTGCGGCGTTGGAGGATTCCTTTTTCGGGCCGAGAGTCGCAGGCGACCGCCGTGATGCGGTTGGCAGTGTCGAATTTGAGTTTGGCACGTATCGGGTTGAAGTCAGTAGTGATGGTTGGGTTTCGGTGTATGGACACCCCTGAGTTCGTATACACTCTCGTGACGAACAAATCATCGCACTCAGTAGACATCGGCCGGTGAGAAACGAGACGATTAGGGACTACGGGTGACAATTCACTGCCGAACTGGGTTATGTTTTAGCCTGGCTTCGTTCTGCCGCGCCAATTGACGCTCTCGAATATCATCGACGAGCGAATACTTACCGCAAGGTTAGTGGTCAGTGGACTCCAACGTGGATGGATAACTGGACGAGTGTAAGCTAGTGATTGTCTCAGGCGGTGCTGGATACCCGGAGTTCGAATTAATGATTGTGAGTGTGACAACAGGGATAGCGGGTTTGTCCCTTGAATTTGATCGATATTAGATGTAAGTAGAACATCCACACCCGCTTAGTGCAACATGGGGTAGTGATACGAACGGATCTCAACGAAGTCAGCCTGAGTTCACTGTCGTAAAAATCCGAAATGAGCAGTGGATTCAGTAGTTCTCAACATCGACACCTCGGATGTAGTCAAAATCCGAATCACGGGTGACAACAGTGCCACCGATAGACCGAACAATGGCACCAATCATTACATCGGGTGTGCCAACAGGCGTCCCGTTCTCGCGCAACTCTCGCTGAATTTGTGCTGATTCACGGGCCGCAGTTTCATCGAAATCCAACACAGTCGCCCAATCAAACGTGTCGAACACATCGTCCATCGTCATTGGAGAATGCGACCACAAGACGCCCCGATACGTCTCATACAATGCGACTGTTGTGGTTGCCAGCATCGTGTCTTCACGGTCATCCAACCACGCTTGTGCACCGTCATCCCCCTCAAGATAGTCGATGAGAAAGCTACTGTCCAAACAGTTCATCCTGTCTCTCTTTGAAATCCTTGTCAAATTCTTCGCGCTGTTCTTCGTAGGCTTCTCGGAGTCCCGTGCCTTCGAGTTTGCCAAAGCCTTTCCATACATCCTTTTCGTTACCGAACTCGCGGAGAATCACGTCAGTGAAGCTTTCCCCCTCCCGTTTTCGAGATTTGAGTTTTTCGTAGGCCTCTTCTGTGAGGCTAATGTTCTTTGTACTCATACACATACACATACACAGTACACAGACATAAGGTTTGTGTCAATCTTCCAACGTGCGATTAGGAGTACAACCGACGGTGCAGATTGACGCAGTGCCCGTTTGGATGTCCGGATTGCACGGTCGCGCCGATCAGCACTTGTCTTCTATTGGCATGTGGTGGGTTAGTATACTATACTAACTCTGACTTCTGAACGAGATCAGATTATGTGAGTGGTTGAATTTCGTGTTTATCCATAAAAAAACGTGCAATCAAAAACACCGACAACCCGCGAGACTACCGAAATCACCCGACTCAACATATCGATAGCGCCGTCCCCAACCTCTCTATTGCACGAAATTCATAACTAACACGCAATAAAGACGGAACGAAACAAAGACGGGACGTTCAATGTGTGGCTCAGTCGGGAGGAGTATCGGGCGATCCCGCGCGCAGCTGATTCGTTCGAACATGAGATCGCCATTCGGTTGATGGGCGACTGTGGCCTCCGTGTGACCGAAGTTCTCGGCGTCACGCCCTCGGACATCGCACGGATGGACGACGGCCGTCACTACGAGTTAGAGGTGACGAACGGCAAGGACAGACCGGGAGCTACGACGGTGGGAAGCAACGTGAGACGTGGTTACCGGTTGAGGTCGGAGCGACGATCAACCGATATGTCCAGCAAGCCGATCTTCGGGACGACGACCCCCTGATTGGACGGTCGAAACGCACCGTCTAGTACTGGGTTGAGCACGCTGCTGACCGCGCTGTCGATGAAACGGACAACGACGACTATCGGCGGGTGTCGACCCACGACTTGCGCCGCTGTTGGGCGAATCACCTGCTGGTCGAAGAGAACGTGTCTCCGCGGATTGTGATGGCGCTCGGTGGCTGGTCAAGAGTCGATCCACGAAACTGCTTTGGATACGAAACCGAAGACGACATCGCTCGCTTTACTGGTGCCCAACGACCGGGACCGGTTCGTATGGCTCCTCCAGATAGTCGACATCGCGCGCCGAGAGCGAGAGGTCGAGGGCTTCCACCGCTTCTTCGAGGTGTTCAATTCTAGAAACGCCGACAATTGGTGCGGTCACGACATCCTTACTGAGCAGCCAGGCAAGCGCTACCTGGGCCATGGTGGCGTCGTACCGGTCGGCGAGTTCTTGGACGCGCTCGTTTATCTCGCGTCCACCTCCCCCTACGTAGGAGGCTCGGAATCGATCAATGTACTCGTCGCTGTCTTTCCGCAACGTGTTCGCAGTCATGTGAGGACGAGCAAGGTAGCCTCGCGCGAGCGGGCTCCACGGTATAACGCCGATTCCCTCCTTTTCGCAAAGGGGGAGCATCTCGCGCTCCTCTTCCCGGTAGACGAGGTTGTAATGATTTTGCATCGTTTGGAACCGTTCGCGGTTCTCTAAGTCGCTGGCAGCGAGCGCATGGGCGAGCTGGTAGGCCCACATCGAACTCGCGCCCGCGTATCGTACATCACCCCGGTGGATGGCATCGTCAAATGCCGAGAGAGTTACGTTTATCGGCGTGGCGTCGTCCCAACGATGGATCTGGTAGAGGTCTATTGCGTCTATGCCGAGCCGGTCGAGACTCCCGCGGAGTTCCTGTTCGACGGTCTTCCGCGAGAGACCCAGTGCGTTTGGGTACTCGGCTCCAGACGCGAACCGGACCTTCGTCGCGATCACTAACTCGTCATGGTCGTAACCGTCGATAGCTCGTCCGAGGATACGTTCGCTATCTCCGACCGAATACGAATTCGAAGTGTCGAAGAAGTTGATGCCGAGGTCGATGGCGCGCTCGATTAGCTCTCCACCCTCCTCCTCATCGAGCATCCACGCCTGTTCGTCGCCGAAGCTCATACAACCGAGCCCGATTTTGCTCACTGTCATTCCCGTGTTGCCGAGAGTTGTGTACTCCATCACTCAGCCTGATGCGACGGGAAGAAATATACTGTCAGGACCTAGAAAACGAACTAACGCCGAACCTTCGGCGTTACTTCCGTTCGTATCCCAGCACCTATAATATCGCTCCGGCCTCATCCCTTACAATGAGTTATCCCGACTCCTTCCCTGACGATTCGTTCTTGACCGCGCTTGAGAACACTCCAGAACCCTCTATCGACGTCGAAGCCAAGACCCAGTTGTTCACCCTCTTAGGGAGTGCACACACGCTCCCCATCCTTCACGAATTCGCGTTCAGCGCCGAACCTCGTAGATTCAACGAACTCCAAGATAGACTCAACGTCCCGACGACGACACTCACCGACCGACTTCAGGAGCTGACAGACGCCGATTTCCTGCGCCGACACTCCTACGACGAAATCCCTCCGCGGGTCGAGTACACCGCAACCGAGAAAACAACCAACCTCAAGCCATTGTTCGAATTCCTCTGCGCTTGGGCGGTCTATCACGGCTACGAGTAATAGAGATGGATACTTCCGAATCGACCGAACGTCGTCGCACTGTGATATAGCTCTATGCCCTTCTTCGGAGTTGAATACCCAAACTCAGTACCTCACAAAGCATCCTCAGTTAACTGTTTCTGAGACCTGAGTACTGTGTCGGAGCGGTTGCTCTGACGATCACAACGAGAGAAGCGTGGACAAATCAAAGGCGAGCCGTCGCTGTCGGCGGCGGTCTGCCGCCGACGCAACAGCGTCGGCACTCATACCGCAGGCTAGCCCGACCGAAAATTACCGGGTAAACCGGTCATCCGGTGGTCGATTCGCGTGGACGGCCCTCGTGACGCGTCGGGCCGTCGCCACGTATTCCCAGTGCAAAAACCGCCAGACGTTCTGTAACAGCAAGCTCACCACCACGTACAACAGCCGTACAACCGGATTTTGTATTGAGGTCGTCGAAATACTTTGTTCGGAGAGTCGATAGCTGGCCTCGATACCGAAGCGTTTCGCGTAGTGGTATCGAGCGTCTCGTGGCGTGTCGACAAACGGTGCGTCAGCGGCGTAGCCGTGACGCACCACGTCCTGTTCGCCGTACCGCCCGTTCTGGTAGGTACAGTCGATGTAGACGGGAAACTCGACGCTCCAGCTGTGACCGTTGAGTTTCACCGTCAGACTGTGTTGAATCATGCGACTCCAGCCTTCCGAGAGTTCGTGCTTGATCGTCCGTCCCCAGCGGACGATCGGCATAACGTAGGCGTGGTTGTGTGCCTGAAGCAGCGTCAAACACTTGCCATCGTAGAATTCGCGGTCAAGGTAGACGTGACACCGAAGTCAAGGCCGTCGAGGATACCAAGGAACTCTGCGGGGACACTGCTGGCGGTGTCGCCGTCTTCGAGACGGCGCACCGCCATGTGTAGCGTTTTGTTCTTCACACGCGCGGAGAGTGTGGCGTAGGCGTGGAACGCGGTGGTTTCACGCTTCGCTTGCGAGTGATAGAGGCCGTCCGTGTCATCTTCGTCGACATAATAGGACCGCAGGTGGAGGTCAGCGATGACCTCCATCTGCTCGGGGATGATATCGAGAACGTCCTTCTGGAGGAGTGTGTTGCCAATTTGTTCGAGTGTCTCCAAGTCGAACTTGGTGCGAAGATGGTAGAGAACTGAGTTTTCGTGAGGCGCATCTTCGCTATTCTCACAGAGCGTAGTGACCGGGGTCTCTCGCGCAGGCGCCGACGAGGACCCCATAGATGTCTTCAGCATCAAGTTCGGTGTTTTCAGCGAGTGTGAGGCTAACTTCCTTCAAGTGGGATTAACGACGGATCTGGTGTATACTTCCCACTAGGCCTCGGCGAGTCTGGTTGTGTTACTCTCTGTCGGCAGAGAAAAGATCGAGGCTACGCTTCTACTTCGTCTCGAATACGGACTTCGTCGCCGACGCTAACCGACTTCCCGTAATCGAACTCCGGGATCTTCGTAATGAGCATCACCGTGAAGAAATGCTCGAAGGCGTCTCTGTCTGCCCACTCGGGGAGCGTTGCTTCACGCTTCTCGGCGAATCGCTGTTGGAACTTCTCTATTGGCTCGCCAGTATCGGGGTCGCGCGAGGGGACGACACAACGTGCGCAGGCTTCCGCACCCTCGAAGGTGACTCCATTCACTTCGAAAGTCGGTGCATCGCCGCCGAGGAAGCGATCTTCCCAGAATGCAGGGACACCGCCGATCTCGATGTTCGGTCGAAGACGGATTCGCGCGCCGTCGACGGTCATCTCGTCGAACCAAGATGCGACTTTCTCGAGTGTCCCGGTACTGATGACCGACGGACCCAGGTTCGGTCGGTCGATAAAGGACGGCGGTTCTCGACGTCGTAATTCGACTGGTTCGCCGACAAATTCACTGAACCACTCGCTTGCTGCGTCGCGCTTGGAGGTCAGGTCGAATTCATACGTCTCGCCAGTCTCAGCCATCCGGAGGGTGAGTACGTCGGTCTCCGGGTCGAATGACGAGGTGACCTCGTGTGTGTGATTGATCTCTTTCCCGTTGAAAGTCTTGCCGACAGAGTCGAAGCGGTCTTCGATGACGTTGTCCTCTTCAGGGTCGAGCAATGCGTATTCTCGATCGCCTTCGAACGTCCCCGCCCCATTGATACTGATCGACTCAACGTTCATCCTGTCGAGTCCCTTGACTGGGTAGACCCAGAGATTCTCAATGTGTGCCATCACTACTTTATGTACAGTTCAATTTGATAACTATTGGGCATAATTCTCAATAACTAGAATTGTGGGGGACTCACGCCCACGGCCAGAATCCGGCTGCCATCAAGTAGCCGACCAGTGCCGTCGCGGCGCCGACGAGGGCTGTAAAGGTCGCAACCGGCTCGGTGTATTCATCGCGCTCGAGCGCCAAGAGCAGACAGAACGTTGCCCAGAGAACTCTCCCAAATCCACCAGAGGAGAGTGAATCCGATGTCTCCAGCCAGAAAGGGAGAGAGCCGATCGGCATAGTGATGACGGCGATGAACGCACAGTACCAGCCTGTCGTCGTTCACGACGTACAGTACGTTCGCCCTCGAAACCGTACAGGTGTCACCGGTTCTCGGCGTCGTCAACGTCGTGGCGAACTACGGCGTCGGATTCGCCACCGTCTTGCTTGGCCGGTCGCTTGTCGCCCGCTTCGGAGGAGAGGCGAGTGATTGACCCCGCGTATCTCGTCGGCGCCGGCACTTGTGTGGGCGCTCGTGCTCGGCTTCGCCGCAGGCGAGAGCCGAACATTCGCTGGTTTCAGACGTAGCTACAACTCGATAGCCGACGAGACGCTCTCTCCCGGCGAGTGGCTCACGGCGTTCCTCGCCGAATCTGATGACTAATTCCCTTTGATGCTCTCGGCTCTCTCCCTTTTCGCTTCTTTTTTGGACTTTATTCTAACTATATCAAATTGAAATATTGTAATGATGCTATGAGTATGATTCCGATAACCAAGATTGCTTTTTGTATCCTTGGGTCTACGTCTACAAGAATCCGAAAGCCGTCGTTCATCTGTATTTCATCAAGAAAATCATTTCTTCACATCTTATTATAATTTATCAAAAATCACTTGGTCTACATATCTGTCCTTCCTCTCTTCATTCCTATTCGGCTGGAATCTCCCGGTATTCGTCACTGAACAGCCAGCGAACGCGTGGATGCACTCATAGAAAGTAGTCTTCGCCAAGTCTGCGAATCGCGGCCCACATGTGTTGTGGTACGTGTGATTTATCGAGATGGGTTCTATACTGGCCGTTCAGTCGGTCCTGCCCAATATCGATACGAACAATCGAATAACCAAGCATATCGTGGATGACCGCCCCCCGCCGTCGTCAATTAGGCCGACAAGCTGGTGTCGCGGCGAATCATTCCCGAGCAAATCGCCGACGGCGCGCTCGGTGTCTTTCTGGGGTTGTTCCGCTTCGATCACGGCGGCCATTTCTTCAGAGAGTTCGTCAACAAGTGGCTGGCCTTGTCCCATACCCGTGCTCGGGAGTGGCCGCGTGAAAGTGTCCGCTGGACACTGAATGTATTAGTTCGCCGTCGTCGTGTTCCACAGGCCGTAGCCGCCCTGTTTGGCTTGACGCTGCTTCTGGCGGAACTGCTGGCGTTTGCTGAACTCGCCGTCTGTTACTCGTGCATATCCAGTCCGGAGTAACTGGGTGTTGTACAGCCACTCTCCCGTGTAGATATACGCTCGAAGATGGCCGTCTGCGTCACTCTCAATGGTCGGGTCTGTGACGACGGTGACGACACGATGGGCAAGCTGGGCGTCAGTCGTCTGGAGTGCTCGTTTGTGGATCTGACCACTGTCAGGCACGCGCACACCGATGAGGTCGACCGTCTGATTCTCACCGTTGTGTTCGATGGTGACGGTCGTCGGATCGACGACTTTCGTTACTCGTGCTTGGAAGCGCTCGCTCTCCTCGGGTGTATCAATGCGAGCGGTGGTTGTTGTCCGGAGATACGTCGTTTGGGTCGGTTGAGTGGTATGCGTTGTTGTGCTGGCTGTTTGCGTGGCTGTTGTGGTTGTGGTCGCTGGCTCGGTTGTCGTCGTTGATGCCGTGCTGGTCGCCGTCTGCGTCGGCTCTGTGCTGGCCGGTGTTGTTGTGGTATCGTTACTACTCCCGCCGAGTCCAAGGCCGCCGAGACAGCTACGAGGACGATGAGCAGGGCAAGGGCGAGTAGTGGAAGTGACCGCTGCATACTGGAGGTGGTTTCCGTGTTTAGTTCAAGGTTGGGGGTGCCGAATGATGCACGAAAGCGAGCGATTGAATGCGCCGAGCCGAACGCTCGACTGAATACTGCGGCGAATGTCCCGCTGCTGCTAACGCGGGTGGGACAGTCAGACTGCTATAGCCGGTGGACAGTCGGATTGTTCGGAGAGAGAGAGGACACCAGACTTCCTTTGTAATCTGGGTGCCTACAGGCGCTTCACCGCCGTTTGTGGCCGGTCCGCTCTCAGTGACAGTCCTCCAACACGGAGCTCACGGCTGACAGTCCCTCTGGGGATCTGCCGGAGGACAGTCATCCCTGCTGATACTGGCACTCGTGGAGTGTCCTTACAGACAGTTCCTCGTGCTGTCGCTGCTCGCCGTCCACCTGCTTCGGTAGGGTGGACAGTCCCACCGGCTAGACCATGCCGGAGCCCAGGGCGTGCTGGTCGCCAGATCTGACAGTCCCCTTTGTCGGTGGCCGGCGGGTACGGCAGTCTGTCGCTCGTGGACAGTCCTCCGTGCTGGTCCGCTCCCACTGACGCGGCTCACTTCAGTGAAACTGCGGTGTGTCGCACACACTGGCACCCCACTAGTGCGCTCACAGTAGCACCCAGATGATGCAGTCACACCGGCACCTGGACAGTGCGCTCGTGCTGGCACCCCAGCTTGTCTCTCACCGTGCATTACGGTGTGTCGTGCACAGTGGCACCCCCTCTGTTCGGGTGGAGAGGTTGGCACCCCACATTGTCGCTTAGCGGCGTTTTCGCTGTGTTCTGGCAGGCCAGACTGTCCAGTGTTCTCTTCACGTCTCTTTTCACAGGTATCCCGGCCATTCTCGTCTGTGCTGGCCGTCACTCGGTTTCTGGGGTGCTGTCGCGGTACTGTTGCTGTTGCGGTCCTGTTACAGTCTTCCTGCTGTCCGGTCCTCCTATTCAGTGTTGTTCATGGCGTCTTGCCGCCAGTGCTGTTCGTTCCTGTTGGAAGTCCGCTCTTCGTTGCGGGCCCGCTGGTCGCATCCGTGGACTGTCCCCTGTTCGCTCGTCTGTTGTTCCCCGCCGGGTCCGTCATAGCCTGACTGTCCCACAGTGTCGCTCCCTGTGTTCTTCGCGTGACCTCAGGTGGACTGTCCCAGTGCTGTCGCTCTGTTTTTCGGTGGTGGATCTGCTTAATGGACTGTCCCATTCGTGTTGCTCTGGTTTCCTGTGGTGGTTCTGCTTGGTGGACTGTCCTCTGTGTCGGTGTGTTGTATCCGCCGCTTCTCGTGGGATCTGTCCGGCTCTGTGTCGCCCTCTGGGGTGCCCTCTGTGCGCCAGTGTTGTCTACGTCTATATTATGATATATTGGGGGTGCAGTCTCTGGCGCTTTGTTGGGTGCCCACTGTTGGCTATGATCTATTTTTTCTTCTCTGGATCGGGGGTGGTTGTCCCCCGCGGTGTGTCGCGTACATCTATCTCATCATTTTGACAGTACTGTTGTTCATCCCCTCCGCGTTATTTTTTGGTCTCTTTCACTGCTTCATGCACCGCCGTCGGGATGCGGTGGCTCAATTGAATCCAACCATAATATTATAGTTGGTGTAGTTCGTTAGCCTTGCGTATAGCTTCCTATGTCATCTGATAACTCCGCCACTTTGACCACGGGACACGCCGACGAGATGGAAGAAAAACTGAATCGTGGAAATGAACATCGGCGCAACATCCTGGGTGCCCTTGCCACTGCTGACAGCGACACCCTCAACACGTCACAAATCCGAGAACGGGCTGACGTCCCCAGTGGGAGTATGAACCACTATCTGGAAACTCTAACAGAGTGGGGCATCGTCGAGGATACCGGACAACGAGAATACAGTCGTGGCGGAGGTCGGAAAGCGCGTGTCTGGCGACTCTCCGAGATGGGCGAGACATTCATCGAGGAACGACCAGATGCACTCAGTACACCAAAGACTGCCGCGACAGCAGAGCGGGTCACAGCGCTCGAAAATCGCATCGAAGACCTTGAAGCTGAAACGAGGAAACGGCGGAAGACAATCGTGGAAATTCTGAAAGTGATCGCAGATGCCCAAGATGAGCACACTCAACAGCAGGTCACAGAGATTGTGACTAACGCCGATTTATAACAAGCGGTCAAGGGAATCTGTCGTCGTCTCCTTGTCGTTCGCGTTCTCACTGTTGTCTGTGGTTCCACTGGCTGTCGCGGGTGTAGAGTTCGCCTCTGTGCTGTTGGCAGTCGGCTCGGAGCAATCGTTGTGTACGTCTCTCTCAGTTGGTGTTGTCTCGTCCTGCGTATCTACCACCCTGTCGGCTGCCTCTGCTTCTTCATCGTCCAGCAGGTCCGTCAGCGGCGTCTGGGTGTTTCCTTCGTATAGACGGAGATCCATCGGCGTCTCTGTCTCCGGTGGCACCACAACTACGTCCCACTCCACAGTGTGGAGATCATCGTCCATCTCGTACTCGGGAATGATCGGCGGCTTCACATTCCGGTTACCACCCCTTGGATAAGCACTCACATCGGTAAAGATGTCCGCCGCTGAATCAAACCGGGCGTGAACCGTCCCATCCCTGTCCCGAAGCACGTACTTCCCTGTTTGTTCGTCGTGAATCCACACGTTCTCACGATTTCCTGGCCGGGTGATCGTCTCACCCTCGATACTGAGCGTATTCGTTCCCGTGTAGAATCGCCGTTCACCCTCGACGCCGTGGTTGCTCCGACAACAGAATGGCTCGTGGGCAACTGTATCGTAAACCTTCTCGGCCACTTCCTCGCGGGCAAAGAACAAGCACCGATGTCCGTCGTTATGCGCCTGTGCAAGATTCTTCACCGTCTGTGATGGCTGCGTACTACCGGTTGTGTGCTCGCTTTCGATATAGACGTCTTTCGTCCCCGCAAGCCGATTCAAGAGCGGGTGGTCCTCCCGGTAGCTGTTGACTGTGTCTGCCACCGTCTCCGGGTCCTCGTCCAACCCGATCACTAGTACGTCATCCAGCCGGGCAAGACCGTCGGGCATGGCTTCTCCAGTCTGCTCAGGAATTTCAAAGATAAACCCGAGTTGAGTCATTGGGATGTAGGCATCGGCCATCGGTGCCCAATGCTCGGCCTTGCCGTCGTTCTCCGAGTCACCGAGATTCAGGAACCCGGTATCAAGCGGCTTCACTTCCATCTCGTCCTCAACTTCACGGTGATCGAGATGCGTATCCGGCACTCGCTGCAAGACTTTTCGCCATGCTTTCCCAGCATCGGTCACATCGTCGCCAGGCAAATACCGGTTTAGCCGTTCAACACACGCCGCTATTTGCACCCAACCGCCCGGTTCACCCTGTCGAATGCTCTCATCGTAGACTGCTTTGAGCGTCTGATTGCGCAAGTGTTCATCTGTTCCGACCGGGAGGTCTGCTGGATCGTCGGCAGTCGTTCCTTCGTTCAATTCTCCATACGGCAGTTCGCGCTGAATTTCGGCGTCGGTAATCGGCGGACTTCCATACTGCTCCAGACTCCGGTGAATCACGTCCTCAGCGTCCTCTTCCGATCGAAGCGGTGGATACGGGGCAAAGGTATGGATTTTGAGCGGGTCAGAGTACTGCATCCCGCCTTTGATGGGAATTCGCGTCCACACCTGGAAGTTCTCGGTCTCCATCAAATCCTCTTCAGTATATCCCTTGAACAACTTCGCAACGGGTCGTGCGTCTTCGTCGTTCGGGAGTCGGAAAATCACTGGGTTGTTGCAGTTCGCTTTGACGGCACTCAACACGCCTGCTTCTTTGAGTTGCTCGGGATACTGGCAGGCAATCGTCACTGACAGGCGCATCGAGCGGGCTCGAGCGAGCATATTTTTGACATCGAGATTCTGACTCGCGATGGCATCGAACTCGTCGAAAATGGCAAAGAACGGCTCGTTCTCTCCGTCCTCGAACGACCGGTTTTGCACAGCACTCCAGATCGGACGCATCACGCCAAGCGTGATCATCTGCTTCACGTCCTGGTTCGACACAGGCGTACGAACGATTACGATTTTGTTCTCGTCGATGATCTTCTGGAAGTCAATCGAACTCTCACGCTGGGCAATAATCCGGCGAATCACTCCGTTCTCAACCCAATTTTTCACTCGCGAGAGGAGAGGACGAACGGCGTCGTCGTCCATCTCGGCGATTTCATTGACGAACTCCTTGATGTACGGATCTTCAACCTCCTCGGCAAACTGTTCGCGACGTTCTTGATTCAGGAGGACGAAGTAGAAATCGATCACCGAGTAGTCTTTGTCCGATTTCATCATCGCTCGACCCATACTCTCGGTAATCGCCCGCATGCGCGGCCCCCAATAATCGTCATTGTCAAGAATCGCTTTCAGGTTCTCGAGGCGATCCTCGATTTCGCGCTCTTGTTCGACCTGGCGATCTGTCTCGGGGATTTCAAGGAAGTTGATTCCAACATCCCGATCAAAGTCTTCGTCGCCCGGTTCGATCCAAATCACATCGTCAAGGCGATCCTCTGGCAGCAGTTGGAGGAGTTCTTTCGAGTCGCGTGCCTTGGGGTCGAAGTAGACGAAACCGTGGCCAGCGTACGCTAACTGTACCATCCAGTTCAGCAGCTCTGTCGTCTTCCCCGCACCCGTCGTTCCACATACCCAATTGTGCTGGAAGAGTGAGCCGAACTCAATCGGTACTTCGCGGAAGCCTTCCTGGGCGCTGTCGTTGTACCCCGTCCACAGCGGACCCTCTGGACGGTCACGCGAACCTTCGAGCAGTCGGCGAACCTTCGGCCCGGCGACGACGCCATGCTCTTCAGTGTGAGTGAGCACTTCTGCACCGCCAATGCGGTCGTTTCCAGTCGGCGTTATCTGATACGGTTCGCCGGTCGGTGCTCGAAGCTCATTCGGTATCTCGTCGATTTGCTCGTCGCGATCGGCGTCTACTGACTTGGTATCGGGGGTGTCGTCACCGCCGAATAGGTTGTCGAACATCGTGTGTCACCAAAGTCCCGGCGTCGGACTTGCACCGACGTGGCGGCGTGGACCATCCGGGGAACAGGGGAGTGCCGTCGTTGTTACTCACTGCGCTGACTGTCAGCCGGAACTTCGCCGCCGCGTTGGGAGTAACGCCAGTCGATTTTCGGCGTTTCAATCTCCTTGTTTGGGATGTGTGCGGCACCAGCGAGTTCGCTTACCGAGAGGATCATCTCGCGGTCTTCCCACTCCCGAGCATGCAGTTTCTCGATGAACGCGCCACGCTCACTGGCAGGAACAGGGTCGTCGGTAAACCCCTGCTCGGTCATTGTGTTGTAGTAGCGAGTGAACATCCCCGCGACACCCCGTGCTCGTGATTCAGCTTCGTACTTGTCCGGTGAAACGGCAAGAATCCGCATGTTAGTGTGAAAGCCGTACTGTCCCCGTTGCATCTCGACGACGTCCGCCGCTTCGCGGTCCTTCTTACTCGCATCACGAGTACGGGGATTTAGCCAGCCGACAACCTGGTCCGACCGAAGCCCTTCGGCGACGTCGTCCACACTTTCACCCCGAGAGAAGAGTCCAGCATCCCCTTCCGTCCAGTCGTTTTTCGCGGGCCGGAAAACGACCTGCACCACAACCCGTGTTTCCGGCGTCGAGAGCATTTCACTCGTCACTTCGCCGTACGGGTCCCGCTCAAAGCCGTCGCCCTGGTGGTTCCGAATCGGGTAGTAGTAGTGACGGTTCAAGTCGAGTTCCGCACCCGCAATATAGTCGTCAGCATGGATTTGCGGAAATGCATCGCCGCCCTCCACTCGAAACACCTGCGTGTTCGAGTAGCTGTTCGCGACGCGTCGCCGGAACTTGTTTGCGGCACTCTCGTCGGCAGCGTGCATGTAGAACTTCAGCTTCTCCTCATCGAACCACAACTCGAAGGAGTGGTGCTGACTAATGTTCTTGTCGCGGAGTCCCTTCGTTCGAACGTCGTGAAGTGACTGGAGCATTGCGGCACCATCGACGATGCCCTGGTTGTCTTTGTAAGGACGAATCCCGAGCAACACACCCGGCGTCTCGTCCACGGTTTGAGTGTACGACTCGTCAAGTTGCGTTGCCGTGTAGCTCCCCTGCGCCTCGTCACTGCCGAACAGGCCCATTAGAGCTCACCCCATTTGTCGGCGATGTACTCCTGGAAGGGACCATGCTCGCTGGCTTTGTAGCTATAGACAGTATCCTCAAATGGCGACGCCCGAACTTGGGCGTGCATCCATCCTTGGACGTCCGCATAATCGACGAGATAGTCGGTATACCCGAGTCCCTGTTCACCGCGTTTGGCATGCTGAGTGATGAACTGAAGTTGTTCGTCGTTCATCCCGAACCGCTCCTTTGCGTCTTGCTCTTCCAGTTTGTCCGTGTAGAAGAACTCTGTCGTCGGAATCTGCCCCAAGATCGCGCGTTTGTATTCCTGCATATCCGTGTCGTCAGCACTCGCGAAGTCACCCGGTCGGTGTGAGAGGAACCACAGTCCGGCGTTAAAGTGCCGCCAGTGGCGGGCCGACTGTTGAAGCCACGCCAGAATCTCCCTCGATTGGAAGAGATAGTGTGCTTCGTCGACGACAAAGAGTGTCTCGCCGGGCGCTCGTTTGACTGCCTGATAGACTTGGCCGAGCATCAACTGGAGCATCGTCGCTTTGTCTGCCGCTGCCCCGAGTCCCTGAATCTGCTGAAGGTCGAGATACGACACCTGGCCCGGGCGAATATGGGCTTCTGACTTCCCGACGAGGGCATCGTGTTCACCGCCGTCTTTGAACCCACTGAGCCGCCGGAGTAGTGGTCCGGCGTTCTCTTTGATCTGAGCCTTCTCGAGTTCTGAATCGACGTAGTCACCCGGATTCCCACCCATATCATTGACGATTTTACGGAAGTTGGCCATCGTCGGGCTGTTCTCCGGTTTGTGCGTACTGACGTCGTTTTTCAGAATTCCTGCCCGTTCGTACGTGGCATTCAGCGCATCGGAAACGAGCGGAGTAAAGTCGCCGTTGGCGTCGCCGATCATATCGAGAATGAAGTTGCGGGCTTCGGTGAACTTCATGTCGTACGGATCCAGATTCCCCGACACTCGAAGCACATCCTCTGGCGTTTCCTCGATATGGAGCGGGTTGATTGTCTGTGACCCGTCCACCGTGATATGCTGACCGTTCATGAGTTCGACGAGACCACCGAACTCGCCCATCGTATCGCAGAGAATCAGTGTGCGATCCTCACCAGCCAGATACCACTGAGTCGCTTGCTTACCGACGTGGTACGATTTTCCCGAGCCGGAACTCCCGATGGTAAGCCGATGACCGGGTGCGACAGAGAACTGATTCTTGATGATCTCGCTGCCGTTCTGCACGTTTCGGCCCTGCTCGACACCGTTCTCCTGGTCGATGTACGCGGACACCGGCGGGAACGCTGCGGCGATTGTTCCCGACAACGTGAGTGAGTAGCGCTCGCGTGTAGAGACATCGGCGAACGCGTCTCGGCCGTTTGGTGAGCAGGATTCGAACAGCTCGGCCTGGCGCTGTTCCGGTGAAAGAACCGTTAGGTGAGCTGGCGCGCTTTCGAGCGTTCCTCTTACTTTCTCGCAAGCGCTTTCGAGTGCTCGGTGCTTCGCGATATCCAGCGTGAGTTCGTCTTCGTTCGCCAGCCCTTCCTCGATTCGCTCTTCGGCTTCATCCAGCGCCTGCCGGGTACCAGCTCGAACTGTAACGTAGCCGCTCAAATCCCACGGTTGAGCCTGAGTGTGGTGGAGAAGCTTGTACATCTTCACGTACGGGTCGAGGTCGTCCTCGACGAGAATCGCGGAAACGTCGCTTACGTCTTTGCGCTCGTCGATGTTCGCGTCAATCTCCCCGATTGTGTCTTTCAATTCGAGTTCCGTTGCTCGCTTGTCCCGTGCCCGGACGTCTAAGCACACATCGACGTCGACCCCTCGCATGGTGTAGATCTCCTCAAGAAATTTCTCACGGGGTTCGACCGGCCAATCGGCGATCCAGTAGGTCCGACAGTACTGCTGGCCAGTGCGAACGTAGCCATCGCGAGCGTCGAACGTTTGCGGGGCCAGGAGTTCCTGTACCCGATCGTGGGCTAGGCCATCACTGTCGTTTTCGTCATCAGCGAGCGGGGCGAGCAAGCCTTCGCGGACCTGTGCAAGGAAGGACACCTCTTTGTCGACGGCGTCGTCAGCACGGGTACTCGTTGCGACCGGTTGCGAGACAGTGCCGCCGTCGGTCGTCGCTCGACCGTCGCAACGTCAGCAACTCCCGTCGATGGCGAGTCAGTCGCATCCACCGCTTCGGGGCGTGGGCTGTCACCGTCCTCGGCGCTATGCGGCCACACCGCGGCATCAACGTCCTTCGTCACACTGTCGGCATTGAAGGAGTGCTCGGTGCCACTCCAATACCGGCCCAGAAGGAGTGCGTGCTCGGCTGGACCGACTTGCGTGGTCTCACAGCCATCGGTACTTCCGAACGCCCTGGAGAGCCGGGAGAGCCGACTTTTCACTTCCCGTTGCATCCGGCGGCGTTTGGCGTCCCACTGCTCATTATCGCTACCGAACAGCAGCGAGCGAATTTCGCCGTCGTCGGTCATGTCCGATACCGTCACTTCATCCGGACGAACCTCGACGACGAGATAGTGCTGCCACTCGCGGGCGTTGAACCGGGGGAAGTCAGTGTTCTTGGTCCACGTGATGACGCTCCGAAGGAGCTTTCGCGCTAGCTTCCACTCCTCACCGGCGTACTTCGACGAGTAGAGTTTCGCCCGATACTTCGCGGTGACATCGCGGGGGTCAATCTCCAGGGCCGTGCTGAACAGGCGGAAATTGAAATCGCTCACGAGTTGGTCAAGTTCACCACGGATCCGACCGATCATCTCGCGGGCGTCACTCGTCTCCTGCATCGTCGTATTTCGGCCAGAGATCCGCGCCATCGCGACGAGTCGCCCGTCTTTCATCTCGGCAGAGCCATCGGCGTGGATCCGTTTCACGTCGTGTACAGTCGCCGCTTCATCGCCTGACTGTGGGAACCCGCGTTTGGCCTTCGCGTAGGCGAGCGGGGTTTTGATACGGTCCAGTCCCGTCGAGTACTCACCCGATGAGACGGCCAAACCAACAGCACCCAAGCCGCCGAATACACCGACACCGGCACCGATTAACGAAGGGCCGAGTGGAGCACCGAACAGGGCTGCAAGACCGCTGGCACCGACGATACCGGCACCAGGCGTACCGTAGAGCAGGTCGTTCACTTTGAACCCGTGATAGTCGAGCCCGGAATCGACGTGTGGCGGGACGAGTTGGCTCGGATCTTTCGGCGCGTCTGCGTTGTCTGTCATAGATAAGCCCCGTTTCCCAGCCTTGCACCGGAATGTCGGCGTGAACCGAAACGGGGGTCAGTCGTATCGCTGGAGTATCTCACGACCTTGATTCAGCTCGTAGTCAGCACACTCCTGCTCTTCTCGTGCTTCTTGGGCGTCGATACCGCCGTCTGCGTTCAGCGCGTTGTTCACCGACCCGTAGTTCACGGTGTCCTCCCTTGCCGACGTGCCGGTGCTAAACGTTGAATTGTCCGACTGGTCCCAGCTCGAATCGTCGCTGCGATATTCCTGAACTTTCTCGTGAACTTCGTGGCCGACGCGCTCGCCGGCTTCGTCGACGTACTTGCCCGCTTTCCGCTGATTCGATGCAGACGTCCCGAGGGTGATCGAGGCGGCGTCATTGGCGTGGGCCAGCATCTCTTTCGGGAGAATGAGCAACGCGAAGACGAGCCCGCCAACGACAAGAGTGAACGTTTCCAGCACTCCAAGTGCGCCAGATGTCCATGGCAAATCGGCGAGTAACCGAAGGACGAGCGCCTGAAAGAGTTTCGTGACGATCACGACCCCAAAGAGATAGACGAAGGTGTCACCGATGCTCTTTAGAAAGCCCGAATACGCACGACAGGCCCAGGAAAGCGGCCACAAAAACACGCATACGTAGATAAGGGCCCGCTCGAGGCCGAGAACGAGAATCCCGACCGCAATTGTACCTGACTCGATAAACCCGAGGAGGACACCAAGACCGATCCCAACACCGAGTTTCGCGAGCTTCGAGTTCGTTTGGATGAACTCAGCGCCGTTAGGAGCAACTGACATCGCGGTCTCGTTCGCCAGGTGGAGCAAAAGCGGCGGGATGATCCAGGTCGTTGCGACCATAACGAAAGCGACCCCAATGCGTTTCCATGCTTGGCGCTTCTCGTAGGGATCCGACCGATAGAACGACATCCCGAAGGCCGCCATCAACGCAACGCTCGCGAGACCGGCCGTCCACGCCGAGGCTTTGTACACGCCTGGCCACAGGCCGTTGTGAGGATTGGCCCACGTACTCGGCTTGTCTGGTTGCCCGGGAGCGGGCACAGCAGCGACGCTATCACGAACCATATTCGCGATGCCCTTCCCCACACCGAGGAAAATTCCGGCAATCGCTTTGAGTTGCCCCTTTGCCATATCGATCGGGTTGATCGACGGGACGAGTCCACCACCAAGCCCGCCAAGAACACCGTTATCGTTGCCACCGTTTGCGCCGCTCGTCGAATTATTCGATGGTGCCGTCGTCTGCCGGTCATCAGGATTACCGATCCAGTGATTCTGGGATGTCGTGGTGTTGTTTGCACTGGCTGACTGTGCCGCGACTGGAGCGGCGAGCGACGCGACTAGCACGACAAGAAAGAGCGCCAGCAGCCAGCTACTGTGTCTGTTCTGTATCATAGTCGGAAGAGAAGTACCTGAAAGCACTCACATTATATTCGCGAAATTCACGCACGAGAGCGTGCTCACACCGGCCTTGTCGAGGACGACGGCGAACAGTGGGAAGAACCACGCACCACAAAACGTGATTACCGCTCCACGGGCTGCATCGCGACCCTCTTTCTTCTTATCAGAGCGAGCGCTTCCCATCTTCAACCAGGCCATTGCCCCACGAAAGGCGGCGAGCAGAAACATCCCGATCGTGATCATCCCAAAGGCGAGCGTAACGACGGGACCAAGTCCAGACGAACACATCACGTCGCTCGCCTCCTGGGTGGCTTGTGCCGCCACTGGCACTGAGAACGCCGCGGTTGTAGCGACGATACCGACAGTGCCACGAATGAATCGAGTGGAGACTACTCCACATGTCTCGACCATCAAGCGCTTCAGTGCGTGATATTTCTCGGTCGAATCGTCCGTCAATTGGTGAAATCGGTCAGAGATGGGTCTCTGGGCCGATTTCGGCGTTTGTTCATCCATTGTACTCACTTTCACATCTAGAGGGCTAGATAAATACCTTACGCACACACTGAGATGCCGTCTACCACCGGACACAGTCGGTGTGTCCGTAATCTATTTATGTCATACCCTAGGGCTGTACTACATGCTCCCACGCAATTCCAATCGAACGGTCTCTCTCACTGATGTCGACAAAGAGATTCTCGAAATACTCCGAAGTGGGCGGGCAACCCAATCGTACATCGTCGACGAAACCGGTCGCTCGCGTCAATACGTCCACAATCGGCTCGGAATCCTCACAGCTGCCGGATATCTCGAGAACATTCATACAAAAACAGCATTGTACGAGCTAGTCGGCGATCCGCTCGCTAACGAGGAAAATGGAGGATGAAGCTATGCGAATCCCACCCTTGTCAATCGAAGCACCGAATGAAACAGCACGAGATACACTTCGCCGACATGTCGCAGTACTCGTTGGGATTGGCAAGCTAATTCTCGTCGGGAGTCTCATCCAAATCATCGTCCTCGGGACGACTGGCGCTATTGCCCTATATATCCTCGACGTCTCGAATTACGCTGGTGGTTGGATGGTGATATTCTCGTGGTTCATCGCCGCGTACTTCATCAAACTCTACGGACGGAGTATTTTCCCAGTGAATGCCGACCAATTTATCCAGACCTAAAAACCAGCTCTCACGCTCCTTGCTCGCCATCGAGAAAGACGTTCTTGAGTGTCGCTCCACCATACCGGATGACTTGTGCTTTCGACGCATTCCACCCGGTGTACCGAGCAGGATCACGCTCGTATGCGATTCCAATTCGTACCGCCACTTTGATTTGGATTTGGCTATGCTTCCTTGACGGCTTTTAATTGCTCTTGATACCGATTTCGAATGGTGACTTCAGTCACCTGAGCGGCTTCTGCCACTTCTGATTGTGTGTGTTTCTCATCACACAATAACGACGCAACATAGATCGCTGCAGCAGCGAACCCAACGGGAGATTTTCCAGAATGAAGACCATGACCTAATGTCAGATTGAGAATTTCGAACGCCTTGTTTTCAACGGCGGAGGTGGTTCCTAACTTGGAGCAAAACCGTGGGACGAACTCTTTTGGATTCGATGGCTTGATTTCCAACGCCAGTTCTTGTGCGATATATCGATACGTACGACCCAATTCTTTCTCTCCGATTCGTGCAACAGCGACCATTTCGTCAAGACTCCGTGGAATTCCTGCTTGGCGACAAGCAGCATACAAACAACTCGTTGCAACACCTTCGATCGACCGGCCACGAAGCAAATCTTCTGAGAGTGCACGTCGATAAATCACGCATGCAACCTCTCGATTAGTATCTGGAATCGCAAGTGCACTCGCCATGCGATCGATTTCACTAAACGCGAATTGTAAATTGCGCTCACCGGAATCGTTCGTGCGAATTCGTTGCTGCCAGGTTCGTAACCGATTTATCTGTTTTTGCTTTCGATTGGAGATTGTTCGTCCATAGGCATCTTTGTCTTTCCAATCGATCGTTGTTGTCAACCCCTTATCGTGCATTCGCTGGGTGATTGGTGCTCCTACACGAGATTTGGAAGCTTTTTCAGTTTGATTAAAAGCCCGCCATTCGGGACCATGATCGAGATTGGATTCCTCAAGAATTAAGCCGCAATTCTGACAAATTAGTTCGTTTTGATCTGCACTATGTGCTAACTCTTCGGAGTTACATTCCGGGCACTGATCCAGTCGAGCCTGGCTTGATGTCTCTTCGGTTGATCGTTCTCGGTCGCGTTGATGAGTAGTAAGTGTCATACTTGGATCTATCAAATATTCAACAATTATTGATGTATATAACTGATATTTTCTGGTTATCTACGATCCAGCCCTCCTTATTATTCTCTCGATTCAATCATTTGAATACAGCATATGCTTTGATAAATATTTTTCTGATGTAGTTATTCCGCTGAGTTATTCCGTGATTCGTAGCTCGTTGGATAAGGAACGTCACCGCAGTATTCAGAGAAGTAAGGAGGATCAGATATATACTTTGTATGAATCGTTGGACACCGGGCGATGGAGTGACTGCGTATTGTGGACTGTAACAAAGAGGACTGATAGCAGTGATTACTCACCACGAAGCGGGTTCAGCGTCACATCCTAGTGAGGGCGTGTCAAATGATCAATGTTGATTTCCTACGACAATAAGTGAGAGCGAGTTTGCGGCCGTGATCGCTTGACAAATGGCAGATACGCTTGAGATCGTGCGACCATCCGTGTATTGTTGGCTTAATGTGAATGTGCCAGAGTCCAGTAATTCGGTCGCATCAGCGTCAATAGTCTAACTCTTAGGCAGAATACGCATTTTGCACCAATACATACTTTTTTGTTTTTATATAACAATTTTTTCCCGGGGAGTAGACGGTGATACTGCTGCTTCCCCATCCGTCGTAGCGGATAGCATCATCCACGCTACCCGCTTTTGACAGGATACGCGTTCTATGCTCGTGTTGACTGAAATATTTCCCGAATCGGAGAACTCACAGCTAAATTACTCGGCAGTTCCGTCATCTGCCCCAGTCGCTAGAGGAAGTTGGCAAACGCTTGGTAGCCTCGAGGCGTTAGAGCGAATAGAGTGAGAATTAGAAACCAAATTCGGGAACAGATTTGCACGTCTTCCGAATAGTATAGTTGCATAACGAGCACGGAAAGCCACTGACTTTTTGAAAAACTGCGATTATATCACTGGTTCATGTGAGTGAGTAACGACGTTTTCGTGCATCGCAAAATGAGATGCGTGAGTCAACGAGATCGTGGTCCCTAAGACGACTGAGCGCACAGCGAATTGTGCGTTCAGGGAGCCGGGTTTTATCAGCGAGTTCAGATTGTGTGAGTGAATCGTCGTTGTATTCGAGCGTTTTTACAACCAATTTTGCACTTGGAGGGAGCTCGGACAGTACGTCAGTCGGTGGTTTTGTTTGTGAATCGGTAGTGTTGTCCGATGTAGGGGATTGTTGCATTGCTCATCAAATGTGACCAACAGGTGAAGACACCATTGATATGGCAGGGACGTCTGTCAGGTTGCAGCTGAATACCTACGAATATTGTTCGGAGTGAGACAAAAAAGTTTGATAGACCGTATTCGACCATCGAATTTGGCAGATATACAGTGGCGACTGAGTATACAATTCTATACAAACAAACTACTTCCAGAACAGAAGATATGAAACTGCTCTATAGTTTCCCCCAATTAATAGTTAACTGTCAAAAAGAATAGTCTATTCGCAGTCACAGCCTCCACGTTCGATAAGTTCACTCACAGGATATTGCGAGCCACATTTTTCACAGAAGACATTTGCTTCAACCAAGAGGTAGGTATCACCAAGGGAAATCTGATTCTGTGATTGCAACTGTTCGAGGTTATTTTCACAGACTGATGTAAATCGGGAGCGCAGTTTATTAATGCTGTCGACAGTTCTTTTGATTCGTTCCTCGTCAGTCACCGCTTCGTACTCAACTTCTCGCTCATTGTGAAGATAAGATCTAACCGCTTGATATGTAACAAAGTCGCGTTCGAGTTGATCGACGTCAACCCCTTTCTGTTGGAGCTTTCTGCGGGCGTCCGTCCGTACACCGGATGTCACATCATCATCTGTCAGCAACTCATACATGTTATCGATTTCACCAGCCAATGTTCCAATTTTTGCATCATTTACTGCTGTAGTTAGAAGTTGGCGGTTAATCTCGTCAGCTAACTCACGGAGACTCTTCCGCTCAGATTGCTCAGCAGTCCATGCCGATTCGAGTTCCGCACCGTATTCTTCTCCAAGTTGGTACTTTTCGATAAGGCGGCCAACTTTCGTGTTTGGTCCATTATCTAGGTCGGATCCACCAGAGTTCATCTATGTGGAGGAAACAAGGGTACAGCTGATATTAAACATATGATGTCTGATTAAGCAATCTCCTTCGCAATCAGCATGGACGATACATAGGGACCACAATATGTCCGCTATTAATGTTCTAAAATCTAAATAATATATTTAAAAATATCAAGCTGTGGGGGTATCATAGATATATTTTCATTTTCGTGGATCACAAAGAGGACATCTCCGAAAAATGAATAATGTATTTATCATCTCTGTCAAATCCCGTCGATTAAACGGTTACAGAGTAGCGTTGCAAGTGGATGTTCTCCATATGAATCTTGGACCTGGAATGTAAAGGCCACGAATGATCCCTCATCATTTTCTCTCCGTTCAACGAATGGACTACCCCAGTTTGCAAGCCATCCTTCAACGTATCCTACATGGAGTCGGTCTGTTGAAAGATCTAGGTTTGTTGCTACAGCACAGGGATAAATTCCTTCAAATTCCCAGCCAAGTCGTTTATTGTCACAGATGTCTGTCAATATTGGTGAATCTTGATAGAAGATTGAAGCTGCTCCGCGCCAGCTCTCTTCTTCGGGAACCAAAGAGTAGGTAAATGGGCCACCTTTTGTCATCTCACCATTTATTGTGGGGATATGTATAGCGATACCCCCATTAGCAACATAACTATTGATAGACGAATCTATTTGATCAACAAATGCGATATCAACATTCGAATCCAACTGATGTGTTACTGTGATGCCCTCAGTTGCAAACCGAGATGCGAGCGACCCTTCGGCGTAAACGATTTCGGACGGTGTTTCTCGATGATCTGAACTGAGTACTGTTATTTGTTCCTCAGTGCAAATACTCTCTCCATTACAGTCAAAGGTTACTTCTAACATGTCAGTTTCAACTGGCCCTTTAATATCTGGAATATCACATTTGATATTCTCAATCCTGCTAATCGAACAGGGCTTCACATTCTGATATGCCTGATTGGATTCACCGAACAAAGACCAATTTATTTGTCCGGATAGTGTCTTATGAGAATCGTTGACTATATGCATATTGAAGTTAAGCGTGTCTTTTTCGGACACAATATGGGACATTGGTTCAGCAACGACTGCAATTGGTGCATTCACTGCTGAATACTCTTCGTGAAATTCCTTCTCTTCACGAAGATAGTTAAGGATGCCATTGAACTCCCATTCAATATCTGAGAGTTGAGTTAAGACATATCCAGCTGTCTTTTCTCGAATCCGGACCTGCTCTAGAATAGATTTAATCGAAATATACTCTCGCTGCTGCCAAGCGAATTCAAGCGCGTCGAAGTCGCCAAAAACACTTTCTAAATTAGTAGCGCTGAATCGCTCTTCAACACCTTCTGGACGCTTAAGAGGGTCAGTTAAGAAGTTATGAGAAAACCACGGGGGTTCGCCATTGTATCTATCCATGAGTGCAGAGAGATCCCCAAGACCCCAAGTTCCGAGTTCCGAGAGAATTACCGGAGCATTGGTATCGCCGGGTTCCGTAGTAGCATAGTTGTCGGCACTATAATGACAAAGATGGTCTAAATCAGCCTCCCAGTTCGCTGCTCGATCAGGGCTCACAAAATACCGATGGAAATCGTTGATATCGGTCTCGACATGGGCCCACCCAGAGTTGTCACAAATAACTCGTGTTGTATCTCGATCTCGTAGCAGCTTGTAAGCATCAGAGAGAAATTGCTGTTTTTCCTCGTCGGTCCAAAGAGTCTCATCACCATCATAATGTCCAATTCCCCATTCTTCATTATACAGTGACCAAATGACAACACTTGGCCGGTTGTAATCTCGACAAATGAGTCCGTTAAGTTGATTAAATACCTCAGAACGGGAGCGCTTTGTGTACTTAGACGGATTTGCTGGCTCCTCCCAGACAAGAATTCCTTGATGATCAGCTTCCTTAAGAAATGCTGGGTGTGCGGGTTTGAGGTGCTTTCTGATTAGGTTGAACCCAAGTTCTTTTGCGACCGCCACTTCCTCCGTAAACATATTTTCATCTGGTGGTCGATAGAGCGTCTTTGGGTAGAATCCCTGCTCGAGCACCCCACGTATATTTACAGGTTTTCCGTTGAGCAGGAGTTGTCTCCCGTCGCGCTCGAAACTACGCATTCCAAAATAGTCTGTGTACCTGTCTACAGTCTCATCATCGTCTGAGAGTGTCACCTCAGCATCGTACAGAACTGGAGAGGATGGAGACCAGTACGCAGGGTTGTCAAACGTGAGGTGTGTTTCATATCCATCTTCGGTTTCGTAGGCTGTAGACTGTGCAACAAGTTTACCATCCTGAAAGGCACAGACTTCGCAGGTCATGTCAGTCGCCATGTGAGGGCTAATATTAGCCCCAACAGAGACATGTGCAGTGTCAGTTTCTAGATCAGGCGTGATTTCTATTGATGTAACATGAATCTTAGGACGGAATTTTAACTCTACTGACTGCCAAATACCACTTACGCGGGTATACCAGGGATCTCCTTGCTTCCCATGCGGGATCTCAGCTACATTTTCCGGATCAGTCACGCTAACTGCAATAACATTTTTGCCTGGAGATATAGCGTCAGATACGTTGAACTCAAAAGGAAGATATCCACCTTGATTATGACCAACTTGAGTCCCATTAATCCAGACAGTAGCCTCGTAGTCTACCGCACCGAACCTTAAAAATACATCTAACCCCTGAATATTATCAGAGTTCACATCTACGGTACGTCGGTACCAGCCAGTCCCCGTGTAGTCTCGGTAGATGTCTATCTCCTGCCAAGCGTGGGGGATACTCACCGACTGCGCTCGGTCTGGCCATTCTGCTTCAGGGTCGTACCACTCAGCGTCATAGCCTGTTTCATTTGGGTCTGTGATGAAAGTCCATTGATCATCTAAACTAATCGAATGACGATACGTATCGTCAGAATGCCCTCGTTCAGTTGTCAAAGTCACCACCTCCCCTTAGTAGGATCAGCCCGCTATCTCTCCAGGAATTGGTATCCATGAAGCTAATCTGTGAAAATCTCATCTTCCTTTTCAATCACTTCAAAGTCGGGATTGAAGATAATTGTTGGGTATTTAGTCCACTATTTGATAATAATAAACTAGAGCGTATCCTGTAAGTATGGTCATGTATTACTAAGACTTCTGTAAGCAATGGGATATCGTTGCAAGGACATGCAGATATTATCTAACTCTTGCTCTGTAGGATTCTGTGTCATAATGGGAAACAACTTAGTCAAGCGAGGATATACTATCTCTAATTGATGTCCTCCCCTCCTCACCAAGTGAAGTCAGACATTACCGCATTCAGAATTGTCGAAGCTCTCAACCAGTGGGAAGAGATGGGTGTCACTGAAATCTCTCATGAAACCGGAATCTCAAAGAGTTCGGTATTCAAGCACTTGGACACACTTCGTCACCTTGGCTATGTCACTAAATCTGGATCATCATATATGCTTTCACTGCGCTGGTTCCAGGCCGGACAACGAATTCGTGACAGACAAGATGTCTTTGAGATCGGTAAGTCGGAAGTAGATCACCTGGCCCGTCGTGTTGGTGAAACAGTTTCGCTGGTCGTCGAAGAAGGTGGTGATGCCGTGTATCTCTATCAAGTACGTGAAAGTCAACAACTACTCAGTCCCGTTGAAGAGGGGGGTCGAATTCCTGCTCCCATCTCCATAGGTGGGAAGGCCATTCTTTCGTACCGACCCCCTGAAGAAATCCGAGCTCTATTTAAACGAACTAATCCTGATAAGGATGTTGATCAATTTCTATCTGAACTACGCACACTCAGGGACCAGCGTATGGTCATTGGGCAGGGAAACCCTCAACAAGGTGCATTGAGTGCTGGAGCATTCGAAGGTCATCGCCATGTGGTGGCTCATAACGAACCATACAGAGATCTTAAAAGCGTGGCAGTTCCCATCCGCAACACTGAGGACTATGCTATCGCAGCAATCGAAGTGAGCGGTTCCGAGTCGAGCCTTGACAGCCGACGGCTTGAAGAGGAGATCGCCAGTGTTCTAGTAAATGCTGGAAAAACTATCGAAACGAACCATCTTCACGCATCTAACTGAGAAATTACTTGTGGTTCTTACTCGGAATCAGAGGACAACAGGAGAAGCATATAGATATCAACGACAAGTGCGATCAACGTGGATGATGTCCACTACCGATCACATCACAAATTCTTAACAGGGGATCGATAATCAAGGCATGGGCTGCACTTAGTGATTGATCTGATTCCATATTATGATCTAATGAATATAAATAGATCGTAATGATTTAGTATTGCCATTTGAAGATTGAGATATTAACTCGTAATCGCCGTGGTCAAAAAGAAGGAATTAAACGACACTTGTAATTTTAATTTAATTCATGGAGTAAAGTAATTAAGTATCCTTGCAGAGATTAGACATGGTCGCATGAACTTCCGTCTGTAAATGTGCTGATGTGGTAGGATCAAACGAGGGTTTCCCCATGAGAAACAGTTCCACTTTTGAATGATATTTGAGACTACCTTCCTTTCCAGCTCCTAGAAAAATAACAATACTAATCTTGTTATTCGAATCTTCTACTCAAGATATATATTGTTCACAATCCTTGAGAAGGAGGGTGAAACGCTGATAGCGCAGTCTCATATTGTATTCACTGAGCACCTTACAAGTACCTCTGTTTCTTCTTGGGAAACGAATTGGCTGGCAAGCAGATACCATACTGAAATCTACCGGTCGCATTGGTCACTATGTCTGAATACTGCGGATTCGAAATCACTGCTACGGTACCCATTCTATTTCTGAATAATATCGTATTGAAACTGTTATTGTTACACTTGGATCCGATGGAGCTCTGGCAGTTAATCAAGGAGATACTTATAGAAAAGAGGTATACAAAACTAAAACGATTGATGCTATCGGTACTGGAGATTCCTTCATTGGTGGCTTTATTTATAGAATAGCGACAGACGCCCTGCCACCTGAAACGTACAGTAGTAGAGTGATCTCGCAATAGTGATCCAAGATGTGGTAAAAGTCCAATTTGAGAGAGAAACCAATACAATTCTAGGATAGTGACAATGACAACCTGTTTCCGTGGCTGGTGGGTTTTGGTAGACTTGGAGCAAAAGACCACAGTGCAACTGTGGCTCTCTAAAGATAGAACAACGGTATCAACGGTTGATTTGAATTTGTTGCTCCGTCTCAGCAGCGCGATGGATGGCTTCGATCGCTTGCAAATCCTCGAGACCTTGCCTCCCATCGGGAGCATCATCAATCCCTTGGACGATGTTGACGGCAAAAAAGTCGAAAAGCTCGGTCATCTGGTTTATCTCAGGGGTATCGAAATCGACAGTCTGTTCTCCAATTGATAGCGACATATCTGTCTCTAAGTGATAGGCTGGTTCGATTCTGAGACGGCCGTCAGTTCCAATCACCTCTATATATGATTGAGCGTGCGCATTCTGACTGACAGAGCAGGTGGAATACAAACCTCCCTCAAACTCCAGAACGAATGATGCTAACTCATCTGGAACATCATCAAATGGCTCTTTGTCTGACCGCATCGACGCATGAACGGCGATTGGATCCTTATTAAGCAAGAATCGAGACGTGTTGATGTGGTAAATTCCGAGGTCCATTACAGAAGTTCCATATCCGGTCAGGTCAGAATTAAGTCGCCACTGATCTGGGTTTGGAAAAATGTCAAAAATAGATTGGCAGTTGACACCGTTGACGAACCGTGGCTTACCGATTGTCCCACGTTGTATCAGTTCCCGGGCACGACGTACTGTTGGCGTGGTCTGCATACGATAAGCAACAAGTAGGTTAATACCTGCAGATTCACATCGTTCAACCATTCTCTGAGCGCGGTCCACATTAGCTTCTATTGGCTTCTCACAGAGAACTGCTTTTCCGAGTTCTGCCGCGGTTTCTGCATAGTCAAGATGATACGCGTTTGGAGTACATACATACACGGCATCGTACGCATCTTGTGCATCTCCTTCATGGAATTGTTTGTAGGAAAGGGTTTCAGCCATAGTGGCGATGTCTGTAGCCACACGTTCGCCCTTCTCTCGAGATCCGGTAACAAGTACAGATACTTCACAATAATCAGATGCTTCAATGGCTGGAATTACTTCCTCTATAGTCCACCATCCAAGTCCAATAAGTGCTATCCGAATTGTCTCATCAGGAGATGTATCCCAATCACGATGCTCAAAAGTATCCAAATATTTGGTTATCGACATCTAATGAAAGTTAAGCAGGCAACTATAAAAAAATGAGTGGCTATTTGTGATGAGGAGTTAATTGGAAATACCTATGAACGCCGAATTGGGAATCCCTTACCACTCGGCCACACTCCCATCTTTGTGCCGCCATACTGGATTATGCCAATTAACCGATTGCTTGGACTGTTCACGTACATATTCCTCGTCGATATCGATTCCGAGTCCAGGTCCGTCCGGAATCGAGACGAACCCGTCCTCATAATCGAATACGCTCGGCTCAGCGAGGTAGTCAAGAACGTCGCTTGTCTCGTTATAGTGGATGTCAAGACTTTGCTCCTGAATGAGTGCGTTTGGTGAGCACGCATCAACCTGAATACAAGACGCCAGCGCTATCGGCCCCAATGGACAATGAGGTGCGAGTGCGACATCGTAGGCCTCGGCCATCGAAGCTATTTTCTTAGTTTCAGTGATCCCCCCTGCGTGAGAGAGATCTGGTTGTATTATATCGACTGTTCCACTCTCAAACACTTCTTTGAAATCCCACCGAGAATACATTCGTTCCCCCGTTGCAATCGGAATCGACGTTTGTGTCGCGATAGACGGAAGTGCATCGTTGTGATCCGGAAGCACTGGTTCCTCGATGAACATCGGCTCGTAAGGCTCGAGTGCCTTCGCAAGCCGTTTCGCCATCGGCTTGGCTACTCGTCCATGGAAGTCGACCCCGATATCAACGTTGTCACCAACCGTCTCTCGTACATTCCGAAGTCGTTCAACAGCTTCGTTAATAGTGCTAGGATCGTCAACTCGCTCCATTTCTTCAGTTGCGTTCATCTTCAGTGCAGTGAATCCCGCATCAATTTGCTTCTTGGCTTCATTCGCGACTGCTGAAGGACGATCGCCACCAATCCATTGATAGACGCGGATCTGCTCGCGTGCGGCACCACCCAACAGTTCGTATACAGGAGCATCGAAGTGTTTCCCCTTGATGTCCCAAAGCGCTTGGTCAATTCCAGCGATAGCAGACATAAGGACAGGCCCTCCTCGATAGAAACCCCCACTGTACATCGTGCTCCAGTGATCTTCAATAGGAGCGGCTGGTTTACCGACAAGGTAGTTATCCATTAGTTCCTCAACTGCAGCCCTCACGGTGTGTGAGCGACCCTCAACGACGGGTTCTCCCCATCCAACAATGCCGTCAGTAGTTTCGACACGCAGGAATAACCATCGAGGCGGCACCTCAAACAACTCGTAATCGGTAATTTGGGTCATTGTGAGCAAGACCGTAGAGTAAATCGGATACCTTAGTTAAAGATGTATCGTTACAAATCTTTGAGCTGGTTGACATAGAAACTCTCCTGGTTGATTTGAGTTGACAGGCATATATGAACTGCTCATAGGATCGACTAGCGACCGTTGTGAGTCTGAGCAAGAAGGTGAATATTGAACTAACCAAATGGCACAACATACATTCATAGTGGCTCTAATATCATAACAATGCCCGACAAACCAAATATCGTCGTTATTATGACCGATCAGCAACGAGCAGATGCTTGCTCTCGTGAAGGATTTGAGCTTGATACAACGCCATTTCTCGATGAGTTTGCACAGAATGGAACATGGTTTGATCGTGCCTATACTTCGACTCCAGTGTGTTCTCCGGCACGGACAAGCTTTCTAACCGGTCGTTTCCCAACCGCAACAAATGTATGGACAAATAAACAATCGGACGCTGTTGTAAATGAACAGGATTTGTTCGACTTACTAAACGATGCCGGCTATGAGACGGCCCTAATTGGGAAGAACCATAGCTACCTCACACCTGAAAAAACTGACTTTTGGGCGGAGTTTGGTCACTGGGGAGCGATAGACGAGCAAACAAAGTCTGCTCGGACTGAAGAAGATGAAAAATTGGAAGCATACTTAGATAACTTGTCACTCTTCAACGGTGGTGGGGGATGGGATTCCAAGCCAGTTCCAACTTCAGTTGAGAGTCAATGTGCTTACCGGTGTGTTTCACAAGCACAAGAGTGGATCAAATCACGTAATAATGGAGACCCATTTTTTACTTGGCTTTCTCTCCCAGAACCACATAATCCCTATCAAGTGCCAGAACCGTATTTCTCGATGTTCCCATCGGAAGAATTGCCCCCTATCTCCGCTGGAACCGAAGTTCTCGAGGATAAGCGGTTCAAATGGAAGTGGCTCCGGAAGATTGGTGTCAAGAGAGCAAAGCGGGAGGCACCCAACGCCAAATATGACACAGAAATCTTGCCGCGATTACGTTCGTCATATTACGGGATGCTGAGAATGATTGATGACCAGGTACGCCGCTTCGTCGAGTTTCTCGAAACGGAGAATCTCCGTGAAGATACACTCATTGTGTTCCTATCAGACCATGGGGACTTTGCCGGCGATTATGGACTCATGCGCAAAGGCGTTGATCTCCCAGAAGCGACAGTTCGCATCCCGCTCATATTCAATGGACCCGGTGTAGAAGCGGATCGATCACCAAGTACCGCTCACGTCTCGATTGTCGATATCATGCCGACGCTCTGTGATGTTGCAGGTGGTGACCATCCTCCGGGAACTCAAGGTCGATCATTGTGGACATTACTTTCAGGGACTGATGTTGAATGTTCCAGATTCAACAGCGTCTATGTAGAAAGCGGGTGGGGAGGACGACACTCTAGTGCTGACGATGTTCCGAGTCTCGATGAGGCTAGGAAAAATGAACTCAATCCACACACACAGTCAGGTCGGATAGGAATGATCCGTCGAGACAAGTGGAAGTTTGTCTTTGATATGGAAGATGGCCCCGAATTGTACAACCTCGTGGAGGATCCCGCTGAGAAAAAGGATTTGAGTGCTGATCCTGCTCACGATACGTTGCTTCAAGAACTGTATGCAGATTTCTCAACATGGTCACTATACGCACGCGATACGCTACCCGAAAAACGCTCAATTCAAAAGGTCGATCCCTCTGCCAAACGACACTGACAGCACAGTCTACAGCTCGATGAGATCATGCAGAAGCCATCATCGGTATTATTTCTGGAAATATCTCTCGTTTGAGTGCCTTCCAGAGCGGCTCAATTGCATTCAATGTCTGCCTTCCACCGGAATGGGTAACCTCGACTGTAAAGCTGTCGTAGCCACTGATGTGGCTCTCGATATTTCTCAGACATCCCTCGACGTCGGATGACACAAGGAAACATATTTCACAGCCGGAGCTGAGTTATTTGTATGATCGATAGCGATCTGTTAGTTCACACTGAAATTGACGACCCATCAATAGCACACATCAACGTTGACGTGAATCAACGCGCCGAGTTTGATGTTGAGCCAAAACTTTTTGCGAAATTCTGTGAACATTTAGGGAACAACATCTACCAAGGAAAAGAGGCACAAATTCTGTTTAATCCGACCTTCGGTGAGTGGCATTTCCGTGGTGTTACACGCCGACCAAGCGGCGGTTTCGTTAGTGAGAGTGATCGTGATCGTATTAAGGAGCGGATTCAAAATCACGGTCATCCTCTAGCGTATCCTCCAGAGACAGACCCAGACGCACTTTTCAAGGCTTACGAAAGCGCTCTCGCCTTTGGTTGGCAACCATCGGGTGACGTATTGACGAGTCCTGACACTGGTCCGGACGGGACGCGTGCCCAGCGAATCCAAGTTAATGAGGCAGGTGGTGGAGTATTCCAGGAAACACATCTCCCCTTGCATCGAGTTACAGATTACGAGTTTAGAACGCAGCTTAGAGCCACCCAACCGACAACAGTGAGAGTTAACGTTGGGACCAACGGTGCTGTCTATGATGAGACAGCCCTCACTGTCGGAAAAGAGTGGAAGACGCTGGAGGGATCGCTTAGTTTACCAGCTGATGTCGAATCCGAGGATGTCTTTGAAGTGACAATAACTGCCGATGAGGAAACCGATATTGTCATCGAACGGCTGTTACTGTATCCTAATGACCATGTTGACCACGCTGACCCAGAAGTTGTTGAGTATCTACGTGAATCCGATCTTCCTCTGCTTCGTTGGCCAGGTGGTAACTTCGTTTCGGGCTATGATTGGCACGATGGGGTTGGCCCTGTTGATAGTCGACCTGAGCGAATCAATCCAGCATGGGACGGGTTGGAACCAAACCTGTTTGGGACTGCCGAATTCGTTACATTCTGTAAAAATGTCGGCTGTGAACCGTCGATTTGTGTTAATGCAGGAGATGGTACCCCTGCTGAAGCAGCAGCCTGGGTCGAATACTGTAATGGCGACTCTGAGGAAACGGAGATGGGCGCGCTCCGGGCCAAGCATGGTCATCCTGAACCATTTGATATCAAGTATTGGGAGATCGGAAACGAGCTCTGGGGCGAGTGGCAAGTTCACTGGACGACACCAAAGGGAAACTCCGACCGCTACCAACAGTTCCGTGAAGCAATGCATGAAGTCGATCCCGAAATCCGCCTCACCGCTTGTGGCGTCGTTGCAAACGAGGATCGTCCGTGGAATCAGGTACTCTTGGACGAGTGTGGAGAGGATGTCTGTGGCATCTCCTCGCACCCACTTGCAGGAGGGCAAGTCAATGAAAGGACTGACCCAGACGAGCTTTACCATGCATTCATGGGCTACGCTAACCAGCTCAGTGAACAGTACGCTGACTTAGAGAATCGAATGCACAAGGCAGGCGTGGAAAAGCCAAAGCTGCACGTAACGGAGCTCCAGTTATTCGCTACTTTTAATGCCGGGGCAGAAGGCGCTGGCCGAGAAATCGAAGGTGCAGCCGACACCAATGAAAACAAGTTGCTTACCCCCCAAACGATGCCAACACCGAAGACCATCAGTGAGGCAATCTACGACGCCTGTATTCGCCACAGCCTGATTCGACTTGGGGGTTTTGCTGAAATCCTCACTCACTCAGCCACAGTAAATCACGGGGGAGGTCTTCAGAAGAAAGACGAGCGTGTCTGGGCAGATCCTTGCTACTACGGGCGAACAATCGGGGGAGTGCAAGCTGATACGAGACCGGTCACCATTGAGCTCGAATGTGACTCAATTACTACTGAAACCACCTTCCGCGAGATTGACCCCATAGATGTACCGTCGATTGACGCGATGGCGACCATTGACGATGATAAACTCTACATCATCGTCGTCAACAGAGCCAGTCGAGATGAGCCAATATCTATCGATTTCGAACTTGATGGGTTTGAACCAAGAGAAAAATCAACGCTCACAATGCTTGTGGGCGAAACGATGTACGATGAGAATACTCTCAATGAACCGGAGCAAGTAACACCGGATGTCAAGACTATTACCACCGAAGACGGTGTAACACTCGAGCTACCCTCGTATTCAATGGTGCGCATCGACTTCGATCGAACGTAGTATCGATCTATTTTGCTGGTTTACCGATAATTTTAGCCTTCATTACTCAACGATGCATGGATGGAAATGATTGACATTATAGTAGAGTCAATCGTCTACGACGGTTCAACGTTTGACCACGTAGACGATCTATCCCTTTACACCCGGCGACCTCAGACAACGTGACATTTCCTCCGATGGTGAATAGACTCGTCTCTCCAGTGCCTCTAACCAGGTTATCGTGAGATGATATTAGTCAACAAGACTTACGCTGCTGTATCAATTGAAACTGATAGCAAAATTGTTTTCTGGACATGTGCGTATCGTAAGATCGATCTCTTAGGGGTACCAGACCATCCACATAATTGGCAAAGCGTGACTCTTGGAAAACCATCCGCGATAATCAGATTGTTTCCTCAAGAGAAATAGAGCTCTAAGAATGTGAATAAATTTTATGCACTAAACGGGCTTTAGAGGCATTTTTGAAAGCGATACCGGATGGCAAATAGAGGACAATACTAGCATCGTTAGCAGCGCAATCTAGAATAACAAGATTAGTATTGTTATAGTGGTTTATAATTGTGAAGTATTTGGGTTGAATTTTACTCTGGAATATACATTCTGCTTGAACTTGTTTCTTCAAGAGAAACAAATGAAAGCTTTGTTCATAACCGAGAAATGGAAGGGGGATCGACCTACCCCACAATCCGACAACTGTCTTCTCAATTGCCGTAAGGTCTCTTCAGCGAGTTGGACTAACCGAACTCAACATGATGGGTATTGCTAGGAACGTTACAACGAATACCGCGCAAAACGGATTTTCACAGATGATGTATCAGATAAGTGAACACCGATACAGTTTTGTATAAGTACGGGAATCATCTTTATAGATGAGTTTGCTCAATACGCAGACGCGAGAGAGGACCCTACTTGACGGCGAGTGGGTTTTCCTCATCGATAGAGAAGATAATGGTACACAACAAGGTTATCAAGAGATAGATAACAATTGGCCGAACGAAGAAACCCAAAAAGTTACCGTCCCTCATTCTTGGCAGGGTTCTGATGCCTATCAAGACTATACGGGGACTGCTTGGTACCGAACTACAGTAGACTATCCCAATAATGACGGGCGGATATTCCTCCAATTTAATGCTGTCGACTACGAGGCAACGATTTATGTCAATGGAATTGATGTTGGTTCACACCGCGGTGGCTATCTACCGTTCGAGTTGGAAGTGACTGACGCTATCAGTTCTGGAGAGAACACAATCGTTGTAAAAGTAAACGACCAAGAGGATATTACCGAGATACCACATGGAAAACAGGGTACGCCCTGGTATACCCGCGTAAGCGGTATTTGGCAGTCTGTTGCACTCGAGAGGCGTCCTGAGACATTCATTTCGGACATGAAGATAACGCCGAATTTGGAAAACGACTCGGCTACGTTCGATATTGAAATTAATGAGAATTCTAACGCAGAGGTAAAGATTCAGGTAACACAGGGAAATGAAGCCGTCGCAGAGAGTACTTGTGATCTTTCCAGCGGGAGCGGATCCTATACAGTCAACCTTCCCGACCCAGAGTATTGGACACCCGAAAATCCAGTAATCTATGACGTGAGTGTCTCACTTTATATTGCTGGATTATCGGTCGACGAATACTGTGACTACTTTGGAATGCGTAGTATCAGCCATGATGGTGACCAACTATATTTAAACGAAGAACCCCTGTACATCCGTGGCGCACTCGACCAAGCCTATTATCCAGATACTCACTATCGACCTCTCGAGGAGGATATATTCGAATCCGAAATTCGGATGGCAAAAGAGATGGGGTTTAACCTGCTTCGCAAGCATATCAAACCAGCTCACCCCGACTTTATCGAGGCTGCTGATCGCCAGGGTATTCTTGTTTGGGAAGAGCCAGCAAACCCTACTGTCTACACTGAGCGTTCTAAGCGTGAAGTGAGAGAACAACTTGAGGAGTTAGTCGACCGGGACTACAACAGCCCTAGCGTTATCATCTGGAGTATCTACAATGAGGAATGGGGGATCGGTCTCGATCAAATAGATCATTCCGATCATTCTAGCAGGTTATGGAATAGCGAGGAGAAACAGACCTATCTTACCGATCTCTTTTATGATATCAAAGATCTGGACCCAACACGATTGGTCTGCGATAATAGTGGTTGGGCGCATGTCGCAACAGATCTAAATGACTACCACGAATACTATGTGAGCCCTGATAGGGCAGTGGAATGGGGTGAAAGTCTTGATGAAATTGCGCAAAATCCAGGCGACAACTTCGCAACCGAGAATATCTCGGCCGACGAGGCACCGATGCTCATCTCGGAGTTCGGTACGTGGGGGCTTTGTGATATCGAGAGATTGCGAGATCACTATGAAGGGGACCCACCTTGGTTTTCTCATGAGTTTCTTGATGACCCACTCAAACGAGGTGAAGGGCTCGACAAACGTTACGAGAGTACCTTACTTCCCGATGTATTCAACGGGTACGATGAGCTAGCGTCGGTCTGGCAACAGCGTCAGTGGGACTCAATCAAAGATGTAATCGAGCAGATGCGGACACATGATCGGATTGTAGGATACTGCATCACGGAATTCAGTGATATTGAATGGGAATTCAACGGAATGCTCGACTACTTCCGTGAGCCGAAATCCTTCGTGGACGAACTCCCGAAGGTAAACGGTGAAGTGATTACATCCATCGATCCTGATTCACACGTTGTTGAGCCAGGGGAGACGATAACTGTTGATATCGACATTGTTAATGACTCAAACGAGCATCTTTCGGGGACGCTTAGATGGAATGCAGTTGGGGACAATGGAAGTCAATCAGTTGATATTGATTCCTTTGGTACGACCAAGGTCGCTGAGGAACTACAGATCGAGGTACCAGAGGATGTCTCGCCTAACCGACAAAAAATCTCGGTAACTGTTGAATTGGAAGATAAGATAGCGACCAATGAAGAACCACTCATCATTATCCCGCATGAAGAACCCGGAGACAGTATAGTTTACGCAGAGGGGGACTTAGCGAATCGACTAGTTGCAGGTGGTATTACAGTCGTTGAGAACGTCGTGGACGCCGACTTGGCTCTCATTCAATCACTGAATTCAGAAGTTGAGAGCTTCGTTAAAGAGGGTGGCACTGCAGTTGTACTCCCCAAAGAGGATGGTAGGATGGTCGACAATTCTATCTTTAAGTACCGGAGTCTTCCTGAGGGTGAAAGTTGGAATCTCGTTGCGGCACTTCCTTATCAAGACAGCGAGTTACTTGCAGACATTTCTCCGGACCACCGAATTGGATGGGAGTTTGAAGGCCTATTTCCGCATGATCTAGTGGAGGATATAAATCCCGAGACAGACACGATACAAGTCGGTCATATAGAAGGGTGGTTAGCTAACTGGGGTAGCCCACTCCTAGTCCGTGAGTTTGGTGATGGACGTATCTGTAGCTGCACGTTCCGTATTGCAAGTAACTACGGAGATCACCCCACAGCAACGTTACTGACAAACCGACTCCTTGATTCACTCTAAGACAGGTCAACCCGATTTTTGCAGTTTGATTTGCTAATTTTTTATTTAGGGCAGATGAGAGAGACTTGCTATTCTAGATCATCAACCGTATCGCTGAATATGCCTCAGATATGTATAACCACACCAGAGCAGCTCCACGATATATTATTGATTAGATGGGAGGGAGGGGGGCACGTCCAGTGTAACCATAAAACGGAATTGCGGATCAAGAGCTTGGCCCTGAAAAGACGGGGGGAGGAAAACATTTATATTATTGTGAAACAAACTACACCGTATTACAGTGAAGTAATAAGTTAGGTTGTAGAAATCATGAGTATAATAGACATCTCCCAGGATACCTCAGTCGTTACACTAGACACACCCCCCTCCCCCCGGGTGCCAAATTTAAATGGGACCCGTGATAAATATTTTACCCACTGCAGACAGAGGGGTCTTCACTAGACAGGAGGGTTTATCATGGTGGATTCTAACAGATTAATGATGAAGAGATTCGGGGAGACAGAAACAATTTTCCAGGATATGGATCGACTGAACCCGAATACACAGACATACAAACCCGAAAGTCTACCGGAGAGAGAATCTGAACTCAATCAGCTTCATTCAGCACTTCGACCAGCGACAATGGGCTCCACCCCACTCAATGTGTTTGTTTACGGTCCCACTGGCCAGGGAAAGACTGTGGGAATCTCGCTCAAAACTAATCAGCTTCAACAGTACGCCAATGGAAAAGACATGGATTTGACAGTTGTCACAGTCCGTTGTAAAGGGATGGACAAATCATATCATGTGATGACACATTTAGTAAAAAACATTCGTGAGAAGCGATTGGGGCCAGGTGAGGAGCTACCATCAGGATATCAACAGAAAACGTTGTTGTCGATGATTATCAGTGAATTGGAAGCAATTAGCGGAACTGTGATTGTTGTTCTTGACGAGATTGATGCAATTGGCCAAGATGACTATATCCTATATGAACTGCCACGTGCTGAACCAAAAGGTGTACGTCTATCAATCATTGGCATTACAAACGATCTTCAGTTCCGAGACAATCTTGATGCAGACGTTCGCTCGTCACTAGGAGAAGATGAAATCGAATTCGCTCCGTATAATGCTGATCAACTCAACAACATTCTCTCTCGGAGAGCTGCAGGAGCACTACGCAAGACTGAAGTCCAAGACATTAAGAATCCATTTGAGAGTCTTGATAGCCAAATTCTGGACTCTGACGTTGTTCCACTTGCATCAGCGTATGCCGCACAAGAGTCAGGAGATGCACGCGAAGCAATTAAACTAATGTTCCGTGCATGTCGCTTTGCGGACGATAACGGAGAGCCAGTTGTTCGTGAGGAACACGTTCGACAAGCACATGAATATCTCGAGCGGGCTGCTGTCGAGCGGGGGATTAAGTCACTTCCTACGCAGCGTGCTACGGCGCTTCTCACAGTCGTTCAGGCAGAGATTTCCGGAAACACCCCAGCGGAGACAAATTACTTATATTCAGTATACAATAAATTTTGTATAAAATCTGATATAAATAATCTTTCGGAGCGGCGGTTCAGAGATAAGTTAAATGATCTCGTAGATGCTAGTATACTTGCCCGAAAGAGGAAAGGAAGAGGAAGGGGACTTGGGATGACAAATCTCTATACGCTTGAAGTACAAGTTGAAACGGTACTAGAGAACCTCGAGGGTGACTCTCGACTTTCGGATCTAATTCCTAATATTATTCACCATAGACACAGGCAATGAGCGGACAAGCAACGGATATTTCTTGAACTCTTTGAAAACAACACGCAAGCGCTGCTGTCTCTACCCTAAGGTTTTCTTCAACTCGAACTCGCAGTTTCCACTCAATATATTTTCCAGAAATCAAGACTAGAATGTAGCACAAAATAAACTATTAAATAGAAGTTCAGATACAATATCTTCTCTATTAAAGAGATTTTGCACAGAATATCTTTGAATTATATTGATAGGGAAAAGATATACTTCGTGTGCTATTGGAATAGAAGGTGTGTGTTCTTATTCATGCAACGATGTTTTTTGGTTGAGGTGGTTCCGAGTAACTGTTGAGCCATTTTAATAGTCGAGGTCAGATGAGATCATTGAACGTTCCCCATTGACGAACAGGTTCATTACATCAATAGAATTGTAAAGCCATTTGTGTTAGTAAATCCGTGTTTTACTGTGAATATACTCGAGATAGCCGATCACATCCTCAGAAAAAGGTTCAAAGCGGAGATAGCCGGAGTAGAAATTGTGAGAGACATCATCAATATCAACCATACTAGCGGAGCATTGGAGAAATTCAAGAAAAATAATTGTTCCCAAGAGAGGAACAGATGATCGGCTAACTAGCCCTTGTTACATGCAATTCGAAATCCAACAACGAGCAGAGATGCGTTACCTCCTGCCTTTTTGCTCCTTGATACTTACGGAGACACCGTAGTATCTTCCAGTGTCAGCTGTAGAATGCATCCTATGTTCCCTATAGGGGAACAGTTTGTAACAGGAGAGTACGGGTTGATCGGGATGATAAACTAGGAGAAAGAAGATCATGAAGTTGGAAATGTATAGGAACAAAATCAAGCAAATTTTATCTGAGAAATACAGTCGAGTATCCTATCTTGGGAAAGCTAGAGTGGAAGTGGTTGAAACAGCCTTTAGAGGGCCCCCAACATCCACTTTACACGTTATTAATATGGTGGTCGGTTCTTGCTCATCAGATAATCACGGACTACAGTTTCAAGCAATAAGGTGAGGACAATTACGAATATCAAGAGCGATACGATGAACTGGAGACAATCTTGGAACGAAGATACAAACCGCGAACAAAGAGAACATTAGCGGACGTCGTTGTGTTTCGGTGACTATACAAATTGGAGAATCGATACTCGATGCAGTCAGCATCTCTGGTCATCGGGTCGATTTAATGACGACCGATTCCACAAAAAATTCATGAACCACGTCCTCCACGCAGCAAACGTCATTGAGATGGATACGAGAGATTCGTACTCACTTCGTTATTATTCCTGTATGGGAAGAAACATCAAATGGGAACCAGTGCATTCGCTATCGAGATTGTTCAGGGATACTGCCAGCAGAATGAAAATGTGAGAAATTGTCTATAGATGTTTCTCATCGACGCGGGTAGACTGTCATTCGACGATGAGGCGTTCGATGTCGTCCTCGAGTTGCCCGTACAACTCCTCAGCCTTCTGCTCGTCTGCAGGTGACAGCGGTTCGATCGGCTCACGGACATTCCCACCGTGTAATCCGGCGAGATCGAGTCCCTTTTTCACCGCTGAAACGCTGATCGCTCCGGCGATCATGTTGTTCTCTCCAGTCTCTTCGCGGAAGTTCTGGTAGGGCACACAGATGTTGCGGATGCGTCTTGCGCGCTCCCAGTCGCCCGCGGTAAGCGCCTCAAACAATTCGAGGCCAATCTCCGGGCGGAAGTTGCTGACGCCCGCCGAGAACCCTTCGATGCCTTCGTTCCAGAACGGCAGGGCAAACGGTTCGGCGAGACCGTTCACCCAAACGACATCGTCGGCACCCGCTTCGACACCCATGCCGAGTTTGACTGCGTCCTCGAGGGCGTACTTGATGCCGACCACACCATCGACGTTCGTTAGATCACGCAGGTATTCGACCGACGGTTCAAACCCTTTCACGTACGGAACCAAGGGAGCATCGGCGACGGCATCGAGTTTCTCATAATATCGGATGAGACCTCGTTCGTGAATGTACGAGTGGTCCGGAGGCATTATCATCATTGCGTCGACGCCGACACGATCGTAACTACGAATGGTGTCCTTTGCTTCCTCCGTACTCCCACCCACTCCGGCAAGAATACAGGCGTCCGATGGAAGAACATCAACACTTGACTGTGTCACTTTGATCTGTTCATCTTGGGAGAGAGAATGATATTCACTAATATTGGCGGACGCCAGAAACGTTCGAATACCGTTATCGTACAGACAACATGCATTTTCCTTGACTTTTTCGTAATCGACCTCGAGGTTATCGTCGAACGGTGTAAGGATTCCAGCGGCGACACCACGCAGGTGCTGGCGCACCTCATCGTTTGAAAGTGGCATACTCAAGAATCTAAGTGCGTCAGCATAAAATCTTCGCTTATAATAGTCAAATATCATATATGGGTGCATAGATCATCTGCTTGGGGAACAGAAGTCCATCTATTGACTCCTTCTACAATCAAGATTAGAAAAATTACAGATATTGTGCATACAACGATTGTGAATTGTGCACATCCATCTTATGAATATTAGCGGCCATGCATTCTCATTCTCCATTGTTCCGACCAGGATCGATACTCCTCAGGAAAACCAGATGGCTGCTCAAACGCGACGTCCTTTCATCATCGAAATCAAGAATGGGGAATCAGACATCGAAATCGTAGGCGTAAGTGCAGAGAGTACTAAATAGAAGACCTGAGTCGAACCGAACGACAAAGCGGAAAGCATTGCGTACTTCTGGTTACAAGGCACTGCTTGCCACTGGAACACCACTAATCGCGGTCCTCAGCGCGGACCTGCGGGCCCCCAACTAGGCCTTCACGGATGTCCACAGGGCTAACTGGTTCACCCCGCTCGGCCGCTGCATACGCGGCGAGAATGATATCAACCGGTTTACGGGCCTCGTGACCAGTGACTGCTGGGTCATGTCCTTCGTGTAGAGCGTTAACGAAATCTTGCACTACGGCCTCGTGACCCGTACCGAGTGGGGAAATATCACCGTTGGCGTCGTGATGTTCAGTCTCTGAATGGTAGAAGCTTTCCTCACCAGTGCCAACCTCAAAGTGTGATATCTCATCCTCTTTTATCGTGATCGAACCTTCAGTGCCGTTGACTTCTGTCCGAGTCAGACCGCCCTTGACAGCCGTTGTTCCCTCGATGGTTCCGAGTGTGCCGTTCACAAATCTAACTGCCATCGTGGCAGTGTCCTCGCAATCAAGTATCCGATCAACATTATCGACAGCCGCCCAGATCTCCTCAACGTCACCAACCAGCCAACAGAGACGGTCAATCATATGAATAGCCTGATTCATCAGCACCCCACCATCCATTTCGCGGGTGCCACGCCAGTCGCCAGAGTCGTAATATTCCTGTGAACGGAACCATTTGACGGCTGTATCACCAAGTACAAGATCACCAAAATCACCGTCATCAATCGCTTGCTTAGCTCGCCGAGCTGGAGGGTCGTAGCGTCGCTGGAACACACCCGCGAGCGTCACACCGGCATCGTCACAGGCCGTAATCATCTTATCCATTCGATCGGCAAATATATCGAGTGGTTTCTCGCAAAGAATATGCGCACCAGCCTCGGCAGCTTCGATGACAACCTGTGAATGCGTTCCGCTAGGTGTGCAAACGCTGATCGCGTCAATGTTTGCGTCTTTTATCATCTCTGTTGTATCTGTGTAGGCGACACAGTCGAATTCCTCAGCAAACGACTGAGCATTTTCAGGGACAACATCCGAGCATGCAACGAGTTCAACACCGTCAACATTCTGTACAGCCTGCCCATGTGTCTGCCCAATCCCGATACACCCGACAATCCCGTACCTGAGTAACTCGTCCATCAACTTAATCAACCTCCAGCCATCTACTTAACTTTGCGGTTGTCGGAATAATCAACGACGGACGGTATTACAACGCGTCACATTGCTGTATTGAATTCCTGCTCGATATCGAAGAATGTACTCTCGGATTAATTGCGAACATGGACAGTATAACATCTAAATAACTGAATTTTAGGCATCTAGAGATAGTGAATTATACCATTAACCCGAAGAATGAAATATCTGCTCACAGTATTGGATCCATGGTTCGAACAGCAATCAATGTCTATAGTGTCCGTGATCTCGACGAGTCGGTTCCGGAGGTACTCGAACGGGTCGCGAACGCGGGCTACGACGGTGTTCAGTTCTCGGGGCGACATACTCCATTCGAGGGAGATCTAGAGGAAATACAAGAGACACTCGCAGAAACAGGTCTCGACGTGACTGCAGCGCATATTGGTGCCGACCTGCTTGAACAAGATCTTGATAACGTCGTCGATACCTACGAAACCGTCGGCGTCTCTGAAGCCGTCGTTCCGTACCTCCCACCGAAGGAGTTTAGCTCGGTCGAGAGAACCAAAGCGACTGCGGAGAGACTCGAAGCTCTTGCCACTGAACTCGACGTGTATGGTTGGGAACTCCACTACCACAATCACGAACACGAGTTTGTCGACTTAGATGGGAGGAAGTCGTTCGAGATTTTCCTCGGAGCGACGGACATCGGTATCGAACCAGATGTGGGGTGGGTCCTCGCCAGTGGCCACGATCCTGTAAAATTGCTCAAGCGCCTCGACAATCGAGCCCCTTTCGTTCATTTCAAGGATGTTAGGCTCGATCCAGAAGCGAATCGCGGTGGTCACCCGGTCGAAATAGGTGCCGGGGATGTAGATATGGCAGCATGCGCGGAAGCTGCCCGCAACGCAGGAGCCGATTGGTTTATCTATGAACATGATAACCCAGACGACCCAAAAGCATCGATCGAACATGGTGCGGAATTTCTTTCCACATTATAACGGGAACAATTGCGGCCAAACGGCCAAAACTACATTATCCACATTGTGGATGTTATAGATTGTCACGAGACCGAACCGAGTAAACTCGAATGTGGAAACAGTATTGTTACGCTTCAAACAACAGCTATGACGGATTACGTCGGCTGCGAGTTCTCTACAATCTGAATCCGAGTCCCGGACACGTTCGGTCACTTCTCTCAGACGATTCTACTCGTAGTTCACACTCGCGTTGTCGAGGACACCGCGGAATGCATCCACCGCCGTTTCGAAGCCTTCAGGACCGCTCAATCCTGTGCTTCGTCCAGCAAAGGATAGGTGTGGTTCGAGCGACGCAAAGCCGCTATAGCCGCGTTGTTCAAGTACGCGCACGAGTTGATCGAACCCACCATCACCGAGGCCAGCTGGTCGGATCTCTCCCCGTTCACCCATCTCAGCATCTTTTACGTGAAGATACTCGACGTACTCGGCCAGCAGTGCGAACGCATACGGGTACGCCTCAACACCGATTTCGACAAAGTTCGCTGGATCGAATGCAGCGCGGAGGTTCGGAGAGTCAATTGTCGTGAGAACGTCTCGACACCGTTCGGCAGTATCACCGTAGATATCCTTCTCATTTTCGTGAATGAGAACCACATCTTCTTCCTCTGCGCGCTCTGCTTTCCAACGCATTCGATTCAGAACGGTCGTTCTGTACTCGGTAGGGTCTCCTTCTTCAGGGATGTAGTATGAGAAGATACGGATGTATTCAGTGTCGAAAAAGTTCGCGACCTCGATAGCTCGTTCGAAGCGTTCCTTGTGGGGTTCGAAATCATCGGTCACATCTATTTTTCCTATCGGCGATCCGATCGACGAGACACTGATACCGCGTTCGTTGATGGCATTTCGGATACGTTCGAGGTCGTCATCACTGAGGTCCAGAACGTTTGTTTTATCGACACCTCTGAGATCGAAGTAGTTAATGTCGAGTTCCTCGAGTAAATCGAGCTGGACCTCTAAATCCGGATGGATTTCGTCGGCGAAGCCGGAGAGTGTGAAAGTCTTCGTGAGACTCGAAGGTTTGTCCTGTGTGTGGTCTTCTGACATAGTCGTCCTTCGTAAGGATGTTCCTGAGCATGTTAACAGTTTCGACGATGAGTGGACAACCGGTATTTTTTTGCGGTGACCGGCTAATATAGTTTCGTCAATGACGGAAAGCTACAGTATCGCTATCGCCGGCATCGGAGCGGTAGCGGAGATGCACGCAGAGTCAATCACCGACCTACCTAACGCCACACTTGTCGCCGGCTCGTGTCGGACCGACGACAAAGGAAAGGCGTTCGCGGACGAATACAAATGTACACATTTTACGAACACGGAGACGATGTTGGACGAAATAGACCTCGATGTGCTCATCGTCTGTACGCCAAGCGGTGCGCATCGGGAACCAACGCTCGCCGCCGCTGAGCGAGGTATTCACGTGTTGTGTGAGAAACCACTTGAGATTACGAGCAATCGCATTGACGAGATGATCTCGGCCTGCGAGGCTGCGGGCGTTCGACTTGGGGGCGTCTTCCCGCAACGATACAATCCTGTAATCGAAACAGTACAGACTGCGGCTGCCGAGGAACGATTTGGCAGACTCGCCGTTGCGAACGCGTACGTACCATGGTGGCGCGACGACGCCTACTACGAAGGATCGTGGCAGGGGACCGAAGCACTAGACGGAGGCGGTGCCGTAATGAACCAATCCATTCATACCGTTGACGCCATGCAGTGGTTAGCTGGTTCAGGAATGGACATCGCAGCATCCGAGAATCCGGTCGTAGAAGTGACAGCGTACGTGGACACTCTTGCACATGAAAACGACCTCATTGAGGTAGAGGATACCGCAGTCGCCATCCTTCGGTTCCGAAACGGAGCAATCGGTCAGTTGCTTGGTGCGACGTCTATGTATCCGGGGTCGCTCAAGCGAATCCAACTCGGAGGGCGTAACGGGACCGCGGAAGTTCTCGAAGACGAACTCGTGACGTGGCAGTTCCGTGAAGAGCATCAACGGGACGCTGAGATTCGAGAGACCTTCACTGAAACAACGAGCGGAGGCGGAGCTGCTGACCCTATGTCCATCAACTACGAGTATCACCGCCGAAATATCGAAGCATTCCTCGACTCCGTAGAATCCGACGAACCGTTCATGCTCGATGGGGTAGAAGCGCGCAAAGCCGTCGAGATTATCGAGGCGATTTACGAATCTGCCGACCGTGGTGAACCAGTCAGACTGGAGTGATTGCAGCTATTTTGTGGGAATCCCTGCGAATGGAATTACGTCAGTCGTCAGCTTCTACTGGTTCCGAATCAGACACACTGTCGGTAATTTCGGGGCTTTCCCAGTAGTCGTGGTCTTCGATGGCACGGAAACAAGCCACCGTATGTCCATCATTCTCTGGAGAAGCGTGTTCCGGTGACTGATGTTTGCAAGCCTCACGTGCGACTGGACATCGTGTGTGGAATCGACAACCGGATGGAGGATTGACCGGGTCTGGAATATCGATGTTACGGATCGGCGATGCGTCGTCCTCCGCCACATCTGGGTCGATATCGGGAGTTGCCCACATCAGCGCTTTCGTGTATGGATGCATCGGATTTCGTAGCACCTTGTCGGCAGGACCGATTTCAACGATTTGACCCAGGTACATGATGCCGATACGTCCGTCGGAGTGTTCGGCGAGATACCGTGCGTTGGAGAGATTGTGGCTGATAAACACGAACGATGTGCTGAAGATATCCTGTAACTCGATCATGAGATCCATCATATCTACTCGCAGTGAGACGTCAAGAGCCGATACTGCTTCGTCGGCGAGGATAAGGTCGGGATTCATCAGTAGTGCTCGAACGAGTGCCACACGTTGTTTCTCACCACCGGACAGTTGATGCGGATAACGCATCGCGTAGTCGTCTGCTGGTTGGAGGCCAACACGTTCGAGCATCCCATAGATGTGTGAACGACGGTCTGCGACGTTGATTTCGGGATGACAAATTTTGATGGGGTTCAATAGAGACGACATCACGGTCTTGTTCGGGTTGAGCGAGCTTCCAGGGTCCTGATGGATGATCTGGAGAGACCGGCGAATCTCATCGAATGGAATGTCCACATCTCCCCGTCCATCACGTGCCGCCCAAACGTCCTGGCCGTGAAACGAAAGAGTGCCAGCTGTGGGGCGCTGCAGACCGATAGTTGTCTTACCCAGAGTTGTCTTTCCACACCCAGACTCACCCACGAGCGCGACGACATCGTTTTCGTACACGTCAAGAGCGACGCCATCAACTGCACGAACAGTGTCTGGTTCCTGGAAAAAGTTCCCGAAGAAACTATTCTCCTTCTCGAAATGGACCTCTACATCATCAAGGGAAACGAGCGGATCGTCAGTATCACGGCTGTGTATCCTTCCCGCTGATTGTTCGAGATCTCCTTTCGATTCGAGACTGAGGGGAATGTAGTCGTCCACTCTGTCGGCATAGAAGCATGCCGAGAAATGCTCTTCACCGTCAGTTTCGAAGAAATCTGGATCACTCGTTTCGCATTGATGGTCTGCCATGGGACAGCGTGGATGGTAGGAACATCCCGAGGGAATGTTTACCGGATCTGGACTCGACCCTTCTATCGGTTTCATCTCATCCAATGGAGCGTCGAGATTCGGTGTCGAATTGATCAGCGCTCGTGTATACGGATGCGAGGCGTTACGAACGATGTCGGAGGCAGTCCCTACTTCGACGAACTCAAAGCCGTATAGCACTGCAATTCTGTCTGCGATGTTCGCCACTAGTTCTAAATCGTGCGTGATGAACACGAGCGTTAGGTCGTACTTCTCTTTAAGTTCTTCGAGGAGGTTGATAATGGAGCGTTGCATCAAGAGATCCAGCGCTGCCGTCGGCTCATCCATTACAAGTACTTCGGGTTCAAGCACGAGCGAGAGCGCAATAAGTGCGCGTTGGCTCATCCCACCCGATAACTCATGGGGATATGAAGATAATACGCGGTCCGGGTCGAGGTGGAGGTCACTGAGGAGCTCCCGAGCTCGATCCATTCCAGCTTCGACATCGTAATTGTGGGCCTTCAAGGTCTCTTCGAAGTGTCCGCGAATACGTTTCGTCGGATTAAACGCACTCATTGCCCCTTGGAATACCATTGAGATATCCTCCCAACGTAGTTTCTTTGTCTCTCCCTTGGAAAGGGAAAGAATATCAATAGGATTGCGACCATCACCTGGAGTGTAGGTGATCTCTCCCGAAAGCTTACCTGGGTCGACGACCGCATCGAGAAGTGCAGATGCGAACATCGATTTTCCCGAACCACTTTCTCCAACTATTCCTAGAATCTCCTGGCGGCCGATATCAATGTCGACTGAATTGAGTACTCGTGACTGCCCTCGTTCCATATCGAACCGTACTGAGACGTCCCGAGCGCTGAGTATCGGATCAGATTGTTCTAAGGTCCCGACTGAATGCGAATCATCGTTGGACCGCGTATTAACACTCTCACTCATAGTTGATTCTCCGTGTGAAACTCCTCGCCATCGGTATTTTCTCGTGTTGCGGTACGGTCTAAGTGCATGTCATTACAGGTCATAGTGGTACTTTGAGCCATATTTTTCTTATTGATTTTTTGTGTTTAGTTCGTTCGTTTACGGTACAGATAGTTGGATTCATGCTAGGGTGGCGGTCTCAATGTATCTCCTCCGATTCCTCGTCCCCGCCAACAGTTTGAGAGTGACGAGCACGAATCCGCGGGTTAAAGACACGGTCCAATCCCTGCGAGAACAATACCAAACCGAATGTCAGTAAAATAATTGCAAGCATGGGTTCGATCAACCAATAAGCAGTATCGAGCGAGGAGAGTGCACCACCAGATGTGTATGCTAGATTCATCATTACCCCCCAGTTCAGATTCGAGAATGGTAGAACACCAAGGAAGTAAAGTCCGACAGAGCCGAAGATGACGTTCCGTGCGGATCGAACGAAATTGATACTGATGTAAGACATCAAATTCGGGAGGACGTCCTCCCGAATGATACGCGGCGACGACATTCCAATTACGCGGGATGCTTCAATGTACGACTCTTCACGAAGTGTGAGTACCTGTGAACGAATGTTCCGAGCGAGGCCTGCCCACGCATTGATAGTAAGAACTAGACCGACGACCCACGGATCCTTTGGTTGTAGAATGACCCCGATGACAATCACTAAGGGGAGACCAGGAATGGTCATCATGATGTCGGTAATGAGCATCAGGATACGATCTGTCCGGCCACCTTTGTATCCCGAAATCGTCCCAACAAGAACTGCGACTGCAGTTGCGAAGATAGCACCAGAGATGATCATTTCTATCATCGGAGGTGTCGCATGTATGATTTGCGCAAGGATTCCCTGCCCCGAATTATCTGTTCCGAGGGGGTAGGCAATGTTCTGAAACGGCTTGATGAGGGACGGGTGGGCATAGGTCTTCGGAGCCGGAATAAGGACAACTCCGACTGTCCCCATCAACACATAGAGCGAGATGATTATCAGCCCGAGACGTGTCCGAAAGTCACCGTACGCGATGCGGAGAGGTGCAATAACATGAGTATCGAAGAACTCGGAGTATCGTTCGGACCGAGTGACTGTCGTCTCTGAAGAGATCTCAAGTGGTGACTGAATGCTCTTACTACCGCCATCTGGAACAAGCTCACTTAGATCGTGAGTTGTCATATCGTTAGTGTGGTCGTGGTCGTCTGGGTTAGTAGGTTTCACTGTCACCACCTCCGACCCGTGGATCAATAAGACCATACGTTAGATCAGCGATATAAACCCCGATGACAACCGCGATTGTAATCACGAGAAATGCACCCATCATTAACGGATAATCCCGTGAGCTAATAGACTTAAATAGATAGTAACCAACACCGGGGTATTTGAAAATCTGCTCTAGGATGACTGAACCTCCAAAGAGGAACCCGATATTGATCAACAAGCCAGTATACATTGGCAGGATGGCGTTCCGACCAACATATTCGAGCGCTATAGACCGAGATGACAGTCCACGGAGCCGGGCGACGCGGAGATAGTCCGCGCCTAGTTCCTGGATACTGTTTCCGCGCATGTTGAGTGCCCACCCACCAAAACCAGTAATGACGAGTGACATAATTGGAAGTGTTGCATGCGAGAAGACACCGGCGATGAACGGCCAGTTCAGACCTGCATTAGTACCGTTCGCCATTCGACCACCTGTTGGGAGCCAGTGGAACTGATATCCCAAGAAATAGACGAGGACAAGAGCAAGGACGTAGTATGGTACTGAATTTAAGAATATTGAGATCACAGATCCCACGTAATCCAGTCTTGAGCCTTCGCCGTATGCCATTAATGCCCCGAGTGTAATTCCGATGGCGAACGAGAGAATGATAGAGACACTCATGATGAAGAGGGTCCAGGGGAGTGCATGAATGAGTATTTCGGAAACTGGTTTGTTGAACCAAATCGATTGACCCAGGTCTCCTTGGGCAAGAGACGTCATGTAACTAATGTACTGATCGAGAACTGGTTCTTTAGGGTTGACGTTTGTATACGTCGAAACCATCCGGTTTATGCGCACCATGTCGACGTTACTTCCCTGTTGTTGAATCAACTGAGCTTTGAGATAATCCATTGGCCCTCCTGGGAGCAATCGGATCATTCCAAAGGCGAGCGATGCTACAAGAAATATAGTCAGGATTGCTTGCGCAAACCGTTCTATATAACGAGATTGCATAATAACAAGGTGAATATCGACCCTATTGAAGCTTTCGCTGGATCTGGATTAAAAATAGCGGTATATAGATCGATCTAACGAGACCGTAAACTGGACTCCCTATCGTGCCTGCAACAGCACTGGGAGAACCATCAACTATTGAGGGACTATTGGTTACTTTTTTGCCTGAATGTCACCACTTCGCAACAGCATCGGGATTAAGTTATAGGACCCTTGATGCATCGCCGCGGAGTTCTTTGCTGGATACTTCCAGTCGTCAGTGGTGTAGAAGATCTGCCTCTTCTTCTCGACGATTGTGAGCTGCGGTAGTGTCTGATTGAATACCCACGCAATTTTCTTCGTTCTCGACTTGATCTCAGAGTCGTTCTGGGCTGTCTTGAGTGAGGAAAGTAGTTTTGCAGGCGTAACTGATTCCTTTTTGCTGTCGGGATCACCAAACTTGCTGGGAACCTTAAACTCGTCCGGAATGTTAATCGCCTCTGCAGTTGATCCCTCCCCGCCGACAAACTCTGGTCGCTCGGAATTGTAAGGGACCCGTGCACCCCAGTAGTTTTGCGCGGCGTCGAACTTCGAGTTTGGATAAATATCTCCCCAATACGCCGAGTCGCTCACGGTTTCAACCTTGGCGTTCATCCCGAAATCACTCAGAATACTTGCCGCAGCCTTATAGCCCGAGACGTGATTTGAGGTAGCACTACTAACGGATATCGTAAAACCAAGCGGGCTACCATCTTTCTTCCATGTACCACTATTTTTTGTGTAGCCAGCATTCTGCAGAACCTTCGCAGCTTTGTCTGTACTTTGTTCGTACCGCTCAAACTGATCAATCGAATCTCCGAGCACACTTTGGTTTGTTTTGGCGGTCACCCCAGTGATGTACTTTACTGGAGTACCGACCGGGCCATAGATAGTCTTGGAAACTTGTGGTCGCGGGAGCACGTAAGCAATTGCCTTACGAACGGCTGTTCTCCCGAGATGTTTGTGATCATGGTTGAGTGCGAGACAGGCGCCCCCGTAATCCGGGATCGTCTGCATTTTGACAGCCTTTGGGAGCGTCTTAAGGACAGATTCAGGCATGTATGTTTCGAGTGCGTCACATTCACCTCCCTTGATTGCTGCCCACTTCGCTTGGTTGCTCTGCTCGACGTTGACCTGCCAGTTCGAAAAGTTCGGCTTGTCTGCGAGTGGATAATCGTCGTGCCACTCAAGAAGGTAGCGCTGCTGGTTCTTATCTGAGATCTTCATTGGACCATTTCCAAGCGGGTCATTCGGTGTGTATTTGAGGAAGTTCTGAAGAGCGCTATCACCTCCGTTTTGGAGCTTTTTGAGCCATTTACCAAACCGACTTTTTGGTGCTTGAACGTATCGGGACTGGTTGAACAATTCAGCGTAAATGATTTTCGGACTGACTTTTTTGACTTTTGCTTTTACCGTGTGATCGTCGGTTGCTTCGACGCTGTTGAAGTAATCCCAGATCGGGTTCTCGAAGAACTTCTCAATCTGGAATTGCGTTATGAGGTCGTCGGCCGTTACTGGGTCGCCATTATGCCAAGTGTATCCGTCTCGAATCTTCAGCGTCAGCGTACTTCCATCAATTGACCAGTCAGAGACTATGTATCCCTTATATTTTCCCGTTTTGTGGTTATACTGGGCGAGTGGGTCGAAGATAAGATTTCGGATCTTATCATCCCAGTTCTTCGAGGCGTAAGGGTTGAACTGTGCGTTCGTCGGAATTGTCCACGTGAACGTATCGAACGTATCATCGTTCGACCCACCACCACTACTGTTACCCTTCGTATTATTCCCATCTCCCCCGGAACACCCAGCTAATGCAGCCATTCCTACACCAGCACAGCCTTGTAGAACTCTACGACGGGGAATGTTGTCAGATCTGTCTCTGCTATTGCCTTTGCTTAATGGCATGTAGTAACATTACTCACCCCCACCTACTTATCATTTCTGGATAATCGTGAAAATCAGAAAATTGAAAATTAGAGAAATAATAGAAGATATTTGTCGTTAGAATAGAGATCATAGATCAAATTAATAGACGTACACAGAGAAACGTGACTTTTCGCGAAAAGTATCCAGGTATACTCCAATGGAAATTTGGTCTCCTTGAGTTGTCTCACGGGTTGTAGCTAAGTCCTGCATGGATAGATAGAACTCTTAATGAGGGGCAGTCGCCGTCGCTGACGCAATAGAAAGCATCACCATGATGGTCCCATCATGGAGATACTACTCAACCAGATAGGTGAAGTCACGGCAGACTCCCACACATCTTGCAATCGCTTCACTTTCCACGCGTACCTGAGGTAGCAATGATCTTCCTCCCCATCCTAGATGGTGTGCTCTTCTTCTCCGAAGGGGATCGAATCCTGCCATATCTTGCTCTCACAGTTGATCGAGAAAAGTATTTGAACAGACCAGATAGGATATTAAACTGTCAAATCAAACATATGAGCGATCGTTTATCGTCTACATCACCCCCTCAGGTTACGTTTTTTGTGGCGTCGGCAGACGTAGATGAGGGGAGCCAAGAAGAGGATACCAAGGAAGTCGGCCACGATGGAAAGAAGTGCAACTACCCCACTCGGGTTAGTCAATGGAAGTATGAAAATAATAAATAGATTAAACAGTGCGAAGACGATCAGGATTGACAATCCAATCATCATAACCGGGAGATACGGAGAGACGAGATTCAGAAACCGTTCTTGCCACGAGATATTTCCCTTCGCTGTAGCTCTAGAGGAGTCATCAACGGTAACCATGTCGAACCTCCAGAGGGTAAATGGATTCGGCGTCTGTTCCGACGTGAACCCTAAATTTATCCGATTTCATCCTTGTCTTGTGATATTCATCTACATACAAGAAGATTGTGTTCGTCTCACACTCATTGTCTGGGCGACAAGTGATAATCGTATGTGATGGAGGAAATCACATCGATTTTCCTGGTTAACTGGATTACTTCTACACTCCCCTAATCGTGAATAGCAGTTATAACAGGTCATTCATAACCACTCATAAGATATTATAATTATTTTTAGTTTGGATTGATGGGGTTTTAATCGACCAGCACAAAACCAATTTGTTTCTCCACAAGAAACGAGTGCCTGGTCATATCCTCCGTTTGCTAGCGATTCCACCAGTAATCAACCGATATATTCGTGGCATTACATAGATAGGTTTGTAATAGCAAAAGATAATATTCGATCGGCATATACAGCAGTTTACATCGATATGATTGTAACGGTATAAGCTACACTGCATTACTAATTAGGTATCAGAAATCCACTGTGCTGGTTCCATCATTTAGTTGGTGACGGTTCTGCCGACAAACTATCGAGAGATCTGAGGAAAAGATCTGGTGAGAAAAGGTGAGATTTTTCCCAGCAAGAAACGAGTTTAGCAATAGATGCATTTTGAACCAATTTACAAAGGAGTAGATGGAGATATTCAAGTTCTAAGCGTAACCGCACGAAATCAATTTCAAGATCATTCGAAGCAGATTTCTTTGACCATTTCATTAGGCCATTATGACAGTAACACTTTTCTACTGACCGACATTCGGCTTGTGATTCGGCTTCCTCAACAGGGTTGGTCTATCCTGCTCGGCCAGTTGATACAGATAGACCGCAATATCAAGCTCTTCAGCAAGCAATGGAACGATCGCGCATGCCCGATGGGACCAGTCAATCGAGGAAGTTCCACAAGATGAAAAACAGTTCGTCATCTCTCAATACATCATAAAATATATTAGATGGCATATAAGTAATGGGAAGATAGCATTCATGTCTTATGCTTACAACGCTGTTAACGGATCAAATCCGACATTGATGCGCCAGATCCTACTACTTAGGATGCCGAAACTCCCCGAAGAATTATCAATCTGATTGTGGATTCTGAGAATTTATGAATCCATTTTATACAGCACACAACTATGAAATTAGCTGAGAAACGATTCAGTCAATCCGGTATTGGGCAAGAGCTTGCTCGTCGATTTCGATTCCAAGTCCAGGTCCATTAGGAACAGCGATTGTCCCACCGGTTGGGTCTATCGGATTAACGAGGAGATCGTCACGTAGCGGATTCTCACTACGATCAAACTCGAACAGGCGCACCTCTGGTGAGATGGTACTGGTGTGAGGATATGATGGGACCGTCGCGAGGAACTGTAACGCCGCAGCAGTTCCAACAGCACTGTTCCAAACGTGTGGCCGGACGGCGACATTTTCGGTTGTAGCTACGCGAGCAATGTAACGTGCCTCCGAGAATCCACCACAGCGCCCAAGATTTGGCTGGACAATATCAATTACATTTTCTCGGATTAAATTAGTAAACTCGAAGCGGCCAAAATGAGCCTCTCCAGCAGCTAACGGAATAGAAGTATTTTGATTAATTTCATGGTAGCCAGCTGTATTTTCCGGAGGGACTGGTTCTTCAACCCAGGTAATCCCATATTTTTCTATAGCATTGATCGACTTAATCGCTTGTTTCGGGGTATAGTTCCCATTGTAGTCAACCATAATGTGCGCCTCTTCACCGAAAGTCTCACGTGCAGTCTGCACACGATGCACATCGGCACTGATGCCACTCCCAAGCTTAATTTTGGCCGCTGTAAATCCCTCTTCATATGCACGATCAACAGATATTGCTGGATCTTGATCCCACTCTGTGAAGTACATCGTGGATGCATATGGTGTCACAATATTTTTTGATTCACCACCTAAGATGTCACACACTGGTTTTCTTAGCTCTTTCCCGAGCAAGTCCCACATTGCTACTTCAACGCCTGTCAGTGCTGCTTGAAAAATTCCTCCGCGCGCAAAGTGATAACCACCGAGATCACCAGAGTATGCTTCGTCAGCTAGACCGTCGGCATCCCACGGAGATCGCCCGACAAGCGTTTTAGCAAACAGTTCTTCAATGAGCGTTGCAACAGTTTGTGGCGGGGCGAAGGCTTCACCCCAACCGACTGTACCATCGTCTCCAGTCAGTTTTACCAGGGTAGCCGTTCTCTTGTTCGTGATTCCACGACTTCCTCCAAAGCCATTCCCAGTCCCCAAGTTATATTCAAGTGGTATCGCCTCGACTGACTGGATTTCCATATCTCATGAGCACTTGGTAAGATAATTAATCTTTTGGGATATCATAATCTGCAACAATTATTGTCGTCTTTTTGAATGGACTGATCTTTAATGGAATTATTGTGATAGGAATGGATCACTAATTATTGATGAGGTATGGATGACATGATTGCCGCAGAAAGCTAAGCATTCGTCGTTGTTATTTCATAGATTATATTCGATTTTATGGCGTGCATACTCAAGATCTTGAATTATTATTTAAATATTGGTCATTTGGGGAGTTTTAAGCAGCGACAGTTGAGCGAACAAACAATATTGACGATTTTATTCATGTGGATAAGATTTGGGAGATCGACTGAGTGTAATTAACGAGGGAACAACCAATAACGAGAGGTCAATCTTCGTGCCAAACGCGCATAAAAATGGGATGGCCAACGCAACGTCAAATTGCGATAAGTTCAAGAGTTGATCCGGTACGGGTCTCGTCAAAAGGACGTTCGGGAAGTAATCTTCTCGGTCACCTAGCGACTATTTCTGAGGATCAAGACCGCACCGAGTTTCGCAGGCTTCGATGGTAGTAGCACAGGCAATGACTCTCTTGTGATTGTAGTCGCACCGACACCAGACACACCGTTAGTCGAACCTATGCTCCGTTTTCTTCACTCCGAAACTCTCTCTCTCTCTATCTGATGTCATCGGCTTTCACATCGTAACATTTAGGCTGGGAATGAAGAGATTAGTGGTATGACTGATGACGATCCGGCGTGCTGTGCTGCCTCTCGGGGCGAGAACGCTCCACCGCCTGTGGAGGAGTGTATAGACTCCGCCACCATTCATCGTTCAACGACAAATCCAGCGACAACGAAGGACAATCGTACGGCGAGGATGACCAGATTAAACGGTGGAACATTTACCATGGGGACGGATTCAGACATTGGATTCTCAGCCGACGGGGAAGGACCTGCTCGCGATGTGATCGTGGATCCGTTCTACATCGACAAGTATGCCGTGACAAACGTGCAGTTCCTGAAGTTCGTCCGGGAAACAGGATACACAACGGACGCAGAGAGATATGGTTGGTCGTTCGTTTTCCAGGACTTCCTCACGGACAAGGCGCACGCTTACGTACTTCAGAACGTCAACGATACTCCATGGTGGGTCGCCGTTGAGGGGGCACTCTGGTTTCGACCGTACGGCCCTGGGTCCAACGTGATAGAGGATGATTTGCTGAAACACCCAGTGACGCATGTTTCTTGGCAGGACGCCGCGGCCTACGCCGACTGGGCTGGCAAGCGTCTCCCCACGGAGGCCGAATGGGAGTATGCCGCTCGTGGCGGTCTCAAGGATAAGTGCTACCCATGGGGTGACGAACTGAAGCCAGACGGTAAACACCGGTGTAACATCTGGCAGGGAGAGTTTCCCGAACGTAATCTCGCCGAGGACGGGTACCACAAGACCGCACCTGTGAACGAGTTTGAACCCAACGGACATGGTCTTTACAATGTTTCCGGCAACGTATGGGAGTGGTGCGCCGACTGGTTCAGCGCTAAATACCATACAATAGATGCATACGATCATGACAACCCAACTGGTCCCGATAAGGGCGACGAGCGCGTGATGCGTGGCGGATCGTATCTCTGTCATCGGTCTTGGTGTAACCGTTATCGAGTTGCCGCTAGATCGAAAAACACGCCCGACAGCTCAACCGGAAACATCGGCTTCCGATGTGTTGTCGACGCAGCCACTGAATGAGACACCCCCATTTTCCAGCGTGTTCATGATGCGAGGGGCACGAGATCAGGCGTTTTACCCGGAGACCTACTTCCTCCTGCATGACGTAGTGACGTTCGAACGGGAGATGAGAACTTCGAAAGATCTCGATTTTAACCACCTCCGGAAACACATTAGGCCGGCTCATCCCACATTTCTCGAACTCGCTGATCGCCTTGGCATCTTCATCTGGGAGGAGAAAGCCAATTCATCTATCTACAGCGTCCGATCAAAAACCGAAATCCGCGAGTTGGTGTCGTCGTAACACCACCGAGTCAGGAGTATACCCCGGTGCTGCAGACCCCAGTCGGCAATCATCCTCACCAGGGTGCTTTCCTCTGGGGCAACGGATCGACCGCGCCGGAGAGTCGGTTAACTAGCCGATTGAGCAGCTCCCGTTTGACGTCGGCGTAAGCCGGGTCGTTCCATCGGTTGTTCCGTTCGACGGGGTCCTCAGTGAGATCATAGAGTTCGCCGACGCCGTCTCCCCGAACATGGACGAGTTTGTACCGGTCGGTCCTCAGCATCGTCGCTTGCGCGATAGCTTCGTTCTCGAGTTCGTCGTCAGCGTCGAGGGACAGCGAAGCTCTCCGTTCGTCGATATGCAGCTCACTGAGAACCGACTCACGGTGCCGTTCAAGTGGTTCGTCGCCGTAGAGTCGTGGCCAGAGTGATTCTGCTTGCATGCCCGGATGCGGCTCCTCGCCAGCGGCTTCAAGCAGCGTGGGCGCGAGGTCGGACAGTTCGACCAACGCGTTGGTCTCGATGCCAGTTGGAAGCTCCGTCGGCCAGGAGATGATCAGCGGAACCCGGACGGACGGCTCGTAAAAGTAAGGTCCCTTGAGGTAGATACCGTGGTCGCCGAGTAGTTCCCCGTGATCGGAGGTGAAGATCACGATAGTGTCCTCGCGCTGGTCCGTTCGTTCCAGTGCGTCGAGTAGTTGGCCAACTTGGTCGTCAATCAGGTCGCACATTGCCCAGTACGCCGCCCGGAGCAGACGATGGTCATTGTCGTCCATCTCCGGAAATGGGAATAGACCGGGCGTATTGTATGCATGGCGGTGGTCTTGGCGCTGGAAGACCGGTTTGTCGTCCAGTTCGCCCGATTCGTAATTTGGTAGCGGTATCTCGTCGAGCCGATCGAGGTAACGTTCGAGGTATTCCTGTGGCGGATCGAACGGATGGTGGGGATCGAACATGTTGACCGAGAACAGCCAGGGCTCGTCAAAGTCCTCGTTCGCCTCGACGAACTCGACGCCTTTCTCGGTGCACCACGTCGTCTGGTGATGTTGTGCCGGGACTGACGTGGTCACATACTCAGAGTCCCGAACAGGCGTCCGCTCGAACTCGACGTTTCGGCTGGCAAGCCACTGGTAGTACTCGTTGGTCGGCCAGTGTCGTTGAGTGTCGTGCGACCAGTGGAACTGGGCGTAACCGTCGTCGATTCGCCGTTCCATCATTGGTCGTTCTTCCTCTTTTTCCGGGTTGCAGTTCGAGATATGGAGCTTGCCGGACAACCCGCACGTGTATCCGTTGTCTGCCAACTGCGCAGTGACCAGCGTCTCCTCAGTAGGGATTGATTGGCCATTCTGTCGGACCCCGTTCGTACGAGGATATCTTCCAGTCAAGAAACTTGCACGGCTCGGTGTACAAACAGGGCTCTGACAGTAACAGCGGTCGAACCGGACGCCATCATTTGACAACTGGTCGATGTTTGGCGTGTCAACAAATTCGTTACCGTAGCAGCCGAGCGTGTCGAAGCGTTGTTGATCAGTACATATCCAGAGGATGTTTGGATGTGTCATCTATCGAAGAACCAGTTACGAGATTACACCTTAATGGTTTCGGAGAGTGAGATTGGTGGATACCAACCTTCATGAAAAGAGGTGGTGGAGCTTTACCGAGTAATGGTTCTGAGACGACAGTGAACGCATAAATCGCGACCACTCGGTGCTCTGTCGCCGTCGTGGCGTCAGACAGGATTGTGACACAAGCGTTTTTCGTCTTGTTTAGAGACAAGATATCAAAGTCATGAGTGGTTGACGCTGGTTTCAAAGCTTCTAACGACGTATTTCAGAACCAGTTCTCGGAGCTGACCAAACCAGGTTCACAAGAAAGATCGTCGCCATATTTGTGTCGGAGCGCGAAAAACGTGGTTCAAACGTTGTTAGCAAACACATCATTATACGTTGTTTACGACGCCATACCTACCGAATTCGCGGTACTTAATTACGAATATGATATTTCTGCAAGCAATTTTTGACGAAAGAGGCACCAGATTCTCATATAGAGGTTCCGCTTGCGCGTAATCAAAGTGGTAAAATTGGGCAGTTCAACCAGTTCTACGGGTTTGGCGACAATGCCGTGCATCTCGTGGAACACGTCCAGTAACCGTTCGATACATCTGCTCCAGATACTCGTGGGGCTGTGAATCGCCACGATTATCCAGTCTGCGGTGCCTCCGGCACCGTCTTCTAACTGTGGACCTGGCTCGACGACGACAGCTCTTTGAGCAAGCGAGATTAGCTTAGATATTTTCCGCTCTTACTAACGTCTTTACACGACCCTACAAAGTGGTCTTCGATCTCGTTCGGTGGTACAAATGAGCAATACGGGATGGAGGTACACTGTCCACCACGAATATGACAGCGAGAGAGAACCGACCTACTCGGACACTGCCGGAATTTCGATTTCGTCGGAGACCGGCACGTCGTTGCGTTCGGCCCAATCCAGCCACCGCTCGGCGAGGTCACGTACTCGCTCCAGACAGTCGCCAGCGAGATCGGTCGTCTCGGTGGGGTCGGTTGAGAGGTCGTACAGTTCCCACTGATGGGCGGGAACGCCGTCGGTGCCCCCGAAGTTCTTCCCAACGAGCTTCCACGGCCCGTTTCGATAGGCGGCGTTGCCCTCGTGTTCCCAGGCGATGTCACGGTCACCGGATGGCTCGCCCTCGGTCAACAGATCTGCCAGACTTTCGCTAGTCTCGTCAAGGTCCGCCACTTGGTAGGAATTCCCATTGGCTGCCGTCCACGAGTCTGGGAGGTCGATGTCAAGCAGATCCAAGAACGTCGGCACGAAGTCTCTGGAACTGCCGACGCTCTTGACGATCCCGTCCCGTAGATCGTCGGCGAGACCTGACCAGTCGACGACAAGCGGCGACCTGACTCCGCCCTCGTGGCCGAAGTGCTTGTAGAGTCGATACGGCGTGCTTCCAGCGGTGGACCAGCCAGCGCCGTACTTGAGGCCCTGGTCGGCAGCGGCCGTTCCCATGTCCGCGAGCGACTCGTCCGAACGCGGCCCGTCATCGGCTCCGTGACCGAACTCGTGCCACTCGTAGCACGCCCCGTTGTCGGACATGAAGAGTACAATTGTGTTCTCCCGCTGACCGTGCTCAACCAGGTCGTCGAGTATGCGACCGACGTTCCGATCGATCATCTCGACCATTGCTGCGAACACAGCCATGCGCCGTGCCAGATCAGTCTGACGCTCTGCCGAGAGAGAGTCCCACGCTCTCACCTGATGAGTATCCCAGTCCTCGCGAGCGGGTACGTCACTTCGCGGGGGTAAAACGATGTCGTCGGGAACAACGCCACGCTCGATCATCCGCTGAAGACGGTCCTCTCGAATCACGTCCCACCCCGCCTCGTAGGTCTCGACATACTCTTCGATCAGCGACTGCGGGGCTGCCAATGGGAAGTGTGGTGCGCCGTAGGCGAGGTACAGGAAGAACGGCTGTCGCCCCTCGCTTTCGTCCTGAGAGCGGTCGTATTCGAGGAAGTCGATTGCATAGTCCGTGATGGCGTCAGTCTGATAGAACGTTTCTCCCTGTTCGTACTCGGTCGATTTCGGGTCGTGCTGGTAGGAGCGTTCTTCGACGGCGTCCGATAGGAGTCGGTAGGTGTCTGAGGAGTGGGAGAGCAAGCAGGTATCGGGGTCCCACGGCGACTCGGCATACCCAGTAAATCGGAACGAGTGATCGAAGCCGCGGACCCGCGGTCCCGGGGGGCGTCCGATTCGCCGAAGTTTGCCGTCGAACCCAGGTGCCACTTTCCCGAGTGGTACGTTCGGTACCCCTCCTTGCCGAGTAGTTCCGGTAGGAAAACGTGATTCTGCCGCAGTTCGCCGTCCCCAGTCAGTACGTCGAAACCCAGACGATGGTTCGTGTGACCGGTCATGATCGATGCTCGCGTCGGCGAACAGCGTGGCTGGACGTAGAAGTCGCGAAACTGTACACCACTCTCGGCAATGTCGTCGACGTTAGGTGTCGATATCTCGCCCCCGTAACAGCCGAGGTCGCTGTATCCCAGGTCGTCGACAAGGGCGAGGACGACATTCGGCCGGTTATCCTCGCTCGTTGATGGTGCTGCCGTCGTTTCTGACCGATCAGCGGTGTCCGAGGAGTTGTCAGTCATCGGTAGACACCGCTCTTGTTTGCCAAATCAGCTGTCGGTACGCCTTGCTTCAGAGCCTCACGAAACATGAGTTAACATTTCACAGACAGACCATAAATATGTACCGTTCCTCTCAGTATCGACGGTAAGAACGTCTCACCAGCCAGATCTGATACAGTCAATCACGAATATGGTGCGACGTCGCATCAGAAAATGCCTAACTATCAGAAATGAACAATTCCGAGACACAGCAGAAGTCGATGCTGCCCGTAGTGCTAACTGGAGAATTCTTCGAACGGGCTGTGGCCCAGTAGCGGTTGCACACGATCGGTAACAGAGGAACCATCCGCCTCATGTGACGCACTTCTCCCTCTCCGTCGGATTCTCCGAATCGGTGGGCATATTTGTTGTGTGATAGTCTACGCTAAATCAATCATGGCACCATTCCCATACGTTCCCCAAAACGTTGTATAGACCGGCACGGCACTGTCTAGTCAACGATTCTGCACCTCCTCGACAGGCGTGCGGTTGTCAAGCGCTTGATTCGGTCGCTGGAAATTATAGTAGTAGACGAAGGCGGCGAGCCAGCGCACAGCGCTGCTCGGGCGCCCATCTACGTCTGATGAAATCGGTCGATTCGAATGGTGAGCGTCTGGAACCACTTTTCGATCAGATTCCGATCGACGTAGTCGAGGTGACCACGCAGATCGCACCGCGCTCGCGCGGTCAAATGTCCCATCCCGTCGACGAGAAACGTCGTCTCAGAGAAGTCGTGTTTCTTGGCCAGCTGGCCGAGAAACGCGGCGGCTGGGTTCCGTTCCCTGCAGCTCTGAAACGACCGCACCGAGCAGCAGTTTCGTCTCAATATCGATCGCGGCGTACAGCCAGTGCTGCTTGGTACCTATTTTCACCGCTGTTTCGTCGACCGCGACCCGCGACGGCGAAGCCGTCAGAGGGTCTGGGGTGGCCTCCACAGTGCAGTGAACCCACTGCCACACCGCTTGATGTGACCGGACCACACCGAACTGCTCGAGCGCGGCGGCCGTCTCACGAAGCGAGATTCCTGTCGAGTGAAGTCGCACCGCGAGCGCTCTCAGGGCACTCGCGGTGCTCTCGTCGTCCCAGCATTCAAGCGGATTCGAATCCAGAGAGACAGTGAACGGTTCTTGGGCAGCCCTAACATCTGTCTCCAAGAACTGTTCGTTCTTTGCCTAGACAGTGCCACGGCAACGAATATCTCATCCTCTCTAATGAAACGGACGGGGGAGAGAGGGAATCGTGGCTTACACGGCCGGTAGCCATCGCAGAGATTGCCGCAGGAGAGCTGCTCGAAAGTACGTCCATACCAAATCACGAGCGAGCCCCGTCCGCCTATATTTTTGGAATGTTTTTACGATCGTGCCCTTCATGTGGAGCAGACGTAATCCAAGAAAACGCGGGAAGTTGCTGTGGTCCTTCACAACGAGGTCCTGATGGTGAACCGTTGAAAGCGTTCGTCTGTAAGAATTGCTCTGTTCAGCTCTTTGTTTTTGAAAGATAGGGCCTCGTTTAGCGCACGTTGGGGGCTTCAAACGGCTCTGTATATGGGTGGAGAACATCTTGCTTGTCGACGACAGCACCGTCAGGCTTAGAAACGGCTCCTTCAAGAAGTGGGTCGTTGGTCCGCTCCATCCAGTTTCTCAAGCGATTTCGAAGATCTTCGTAGACGTCCTCGTATCTGGAATCGTCTACAAGGTTATTTCGCTCGGTTGGGTCGTGAAACAGGTCATAGAGTGCCTCGGTAGGGGGCTGTTGCTCGAAGAATCCAAGATCGAGGAAGAATTGTTTCGTTGGCCCGTTGTCCGTGTTTGGGGCGACGTGCTGATCGTAGTTTTCGTCGAATCGCCGAACATACCGGTACCGTTCTGTTCGGATAGATCGCTTTGGCTCGTATGCAGCATGATACGTAACCTCGCTGAAGACCTCGTTCCGAATCGAGTCAACGGTGCCGTGGAGTAACGGAAGTATCGATTCGCCTTCTACCCAATCTGGAACCGGTAATCCAAGAAAGTCACAGAAGGTGGGGAATAGGTCGATTTGAGAGACGAGTTCGTCCACGATGGTTCCTCGTTGCAAATCCGCTTCATCGGGGAACCGGGCAATCAACGAAATCCCGGTGCCCCCTTCCGAGAGATTGCACTTCATCGTTGGAAATGGGATTCCGTGATCGGTCGTGAATAAAAATAGTGTCTCTTCGAGTTGGTTCGTCGCAGTAAGCGTATCGATTATCCGACCGACGCATGTATCGACGTACTGAGCTAGAACGTGGTACGCAGCCATCTCCTCCCGTACTGGTGGAACATCGGGTAATGGTTTCGGTGGCCCCACGTAGTTCGAATCCATTACGTCTTGGTCAAGTGGCAACGGCTGGTGGGTATTGTCGAGCCCAACCGAAAGGAAAAACGGGCGATCGGCGTTCTTAGTGCTGGATTCTTGAAGATAGTTAACTGCAGCCTCGGTGATTGCGAGATCGTGTCGAGTATGGTCGTGATCGATCGGTAGTTCGCCAATTGCTGACTCGTCACCCTCAAGAACACGGTCGTAGCCTAATACTCCTCCAACGTTGACTCCCTCCTGGGCTGATGTTGCGATTTCGTGTTGCTGGCCGGCGAGTACCGTTTCGAATCCCTGGTGCGAGAGATAGTTCGCAAGGTGATGATCGTAGTTATCTATTTCAAACCCACGGTGGGCTAATCCGATTAGTCCATTTGAGTGTGGACTGGAGCCAGTGAGAAGTGCCCCTCGACTTGGTGAACAGGTTGGTGCAGCGCAGTATGCATTCCTGAAAAGGGTCCCTTCATTGGCGAGTCGCTGTAGGTTTGGTGTATCTATATCATGGCCATAGGGGCCTATGTATCGACCAGTATCGTCTGTGTGAACGATTACGATATTTGGATCCGTGCTCATCCGTGCCTAGTTTCGTTTTGTTATTCCAGTATATTCTTTCCGCTCTTAGGTAGAGGATTGTTGGTCTGTTCTCAGCAGTAGCTGGAAGTCACAGCGGACAAGGGTGACGCGTTAGGGTCTAGCGCAAGTTCTTGACCTTTGGGCGCGTATTTCTCTGAATAGGAGCGCGACGAGCTGTCGTTGAACGACACCTATCAGACGAAGAGCTACGAATAGAAATCAAGAAGGCGGACGACCCGAAAGTCGTCCGCTGGCTCTGTTTCGTTAATAATCTCGATGCTGAAGATACGATCAAAGAAGCCACTACACGATTCGGCGCGAGTCGCAGCATCTGAAGTCAGTGGCTCGAACGCTGGGATGAAATCGGACTGAATGGCTTGATTCCACGCTTCGGGGGGCGGTAGGCTTCCGAAGCCCTCACACCAACAATCACGCGACCTCCAGCGACTCCTTGAAGAAGGTCAACCGTGGACGACCCGCGAAATCACACGCCTGATTGAGGACGAGTTCGGTGTCAGCTACCATCCTGGCCACGTTCAGCGAATTTACCGAACTGTGTATAGTATGTCGTATGCAATTCCACGGCCAGAGACACCGTCTCAACCGGCGAACGCTGACGAGATTCTCGGCGAGGAGAACGATAAGGAGGCCGCTGATCCCGGAGAGACAGTTCTCGGCTTCTTTCGATGAATCATGGCCGATGTCGACAGAAAATCGGCATCGGCTCTGGGGCTTTGGCACGCCACGCATCGTGAAGCACATGCCGCGTGTGAAAACGACAACTGTCAGTTTCTACGCGATCAACGGTGTAAGCGTTCTCAGATCACTCGAAAGTCTCCACAAGGAACGAATCGTGGAGATGTTCGAAGCAATCCGCGAACAGAATCCGGCCGGTCAGATTCTGCTCGTCTTGGATAACTTCTCCTCACACGTCTCTCAGCACACACGCACGCGAGCCAAAGAACTCGGCATCACGTTGGTCTTTCTGCCCATCGCCTCGCCGCATCTCCAACCAATCGAACCCGTCTGGAACAATCTCAAATGAATTAAGGAGACGTGATGTTATTCGAACCCAATTCGAAGATTTCTGAGTGTGATGTTCGTCGCGAGTCCCTGACATTCGAACGGGTGACAAAGATTACTCAGTTCAGTCCCAATGGCAGTGAATCGCTGAACGCATCAACTCTCGATAGCTAAACAATTGTAGTTGATTCGAAGCACACTCACTACGCACAGATCGATGTGGGGGTCCCGGGGGTTGGTTACTTCCGCTTAGAGACCAAAGCGGCAGTAACTCGGACACCATTACTTCCAGTGTAATTCACCAATAGAACAGCTCTATCTGCCAGAATCAGCCACATAACTGTTGGTAAAGTGTATACCGCGATATCAAAATCCATCCTACGGAGTGGTACCAGAGTTTATCACATCATAGAGTCGAGGACGAACTATGACGTCGCTTCGTGATCTCGGACTCTCAAGCTATGAAGAAAAAGCATATCGTGGGCTTTTGACGCTCAGGTCCGGTACCGCAGAAGAAATCTCAGAGGCAAGTGATGTCCCAATGGGCCGTATCTACGATGTCCTTTCCAGTCTTGAGTCACAGAACGTTATCCGTCGGCAACCAGACCGCCACCCACGAACATACATTGCTGTCGAACCTGAGCGCACTGTTGACCGCTTGCTCACGGCTCGTCGCCGTGATCTTCACCAACAACAAACGCAGTATGAAACGGTCGCAGCGGAAGTTCTCACCGAGTTAGAAACTATTGCTCCGGTGGAAGGCCATTTCTGGCCTGCGACTGTCGGTCAGGGTGAAATTGCAGAGCTATTGGCTGATCGATTGGATGCCGCTACTAACAACCTCGTAATTACCGCAACCACGACCGCTGGCGGACTCTTCGGCTTTGAAGAAGTATATACACAGACGATTGACCGTCTTACCGATACGCTCAATCGAGGTGTGAGCGTTCGATTCCTATTCACAGACCAGCTTGTTATGGAAATGCCTGACCCACTCGTGACAGAACTCGACCACCTTCTAGATGTCCACGAGAACTTTGAACTTCGAACGACAGCTACGCTCTACAACACCTACGATGTTGTTGATGAGGAAAATATCTGTGTATACGTCGCGAATCCATTTGATCAAAATTCGATCCTTGGGACGGTCCAAGTGACCAATGAGAACATCGTTCAGTTCGTCCAGAAGCAATGGCAGCCCCGATGGGAAGTTGCCTCCAATAATGAGAGTAGCTGAACCGGTCAGTGACCGCCAGTGAGTTTTAACCCGGCAACACCAGCGATGATGAACCCAATGAAGAGAAACCGGGGGACATTTCGTGGTTCTCCAAAAAGGAGAATTCCAGCGATAGCAGTCCCAACTGCTCCGATGCCGGTCCAGACAGCATAGGCTGTTCCGATTGGGAGCGTTTTGACCGCTTGTGCGAGTAGTCCCATACTGAGAACCATCGCAAGAATAGTCAATACGCTGGGAACGGGGCGAGTAAACCCTCCTGTGTATTCAAGACCGACCGCCCAGCCAACCTCAAAGACGGCAGCGATGAGGAGATACGTCCATGACATGGCTAAAAATCAGGGAGAAGAAAGAATAACGATTGTCAATTTTATCGCATCTTGTTGTTTGTTTATTGAGAAATATAGAAAACGTCCACCAACACCAGCAAATGGACATGTTGCCATGTACCTGTCCAACAATACTTCTACCCGTACGCTTATACTCCTGTCAAACAGCATAGCACACATGACCGGAAGTGGCACCGTCGAACGGATTTTTACTGCACCAGAGGCCGAAGTTGAGATGGAAGAGCGGACTGATGTTGAAGCAATTGCCAAGAAGGGGCTCCGAGGAGATCGCTATTTTAGCGAGATTGAGACGGGAACCTTCGTCGACTGGGAGCCAGATGAGGAACGCCACGATGGATACGACCTTACGTTAATCGAGCAAGAAGCTGTTACAGCAATCGAACGTGAAGCGGGAATCGAACTCGCACCGGGAGAGCACCGACGGAACATCGAGACTCGTGATGTCGCACTCAATCATCTCGTTAGACAACGATTCCGTATCGGTGAGGCCATCTGTCGAGGGGATCGGCTGTGTGAACCATGTAATCATCTTCAGCGTATCACTCACGATGGCGTATTGCAGGCACTCACTCATCGCGGAGGACTCCGAGTGGATATTCTTGAGGATGGAATAATTCGTCCCGGAGACGTCATCAAACCGCTTGAGTAATCCGTACTTTTTCGGTTAGAAATGATTCGTATTCCCGCTTCACGGCTGTCACGACCAGTAGACAACCGACTCGCTTGCGGATCGGGATAGTTGAGTGGAAAGAGAATACGCGCCTACGGCAGCGCTGTCCGGAGGTCCTCACACAGGTTATCGGCGTCTTCGAGGACAACTGACACCCGAACCAACGTCTCCGGGGTCTCTGCCGTTGTCTCTCCGTAGCCAATTTTGCGGAAATCATCAAGGATGGTACCTCAATCAAACTCTCCGTTCCACCAAGACTCCCCCAGCGTAAACACCTCAAGTCCTTCAATGAATGCTTCAAGCTCGACGATCGTCCCATCAAACTCGAACGAAAATATCCCACAGTACCCCGACATATTATTACTCACAAGCTCGTGTTGCAGGTGATTCTCCAGTCCCGAATAATAGACACGACTTGGAAGACGAGAAATCAGAAGCTAAACACACTGTTGTTTTTATCCACGAATCCAGAGTGTATTTCCGTGAGAGCCGTTCTTCCCCATTCTTCCGACGTGAATATGAGTCGAAGAATGGGGAAGAAAACACACTCTGCAGTAGTCAACCAATGATTCCACATCGGATGGGGTCGCAATTTGCGACCCCCTCGTCATCTGTGTATTCTGGGTTCAGCCCAAGAACACACGTCCATCATCCGGGAGAAAAACAACAGTGTGTTTAGCTCCCCTCCGTCGTTGCGTTCAATAATGTATCCATCTGTTCGTCCGCCTCGGCTCCTACTATATCGTCAGAGTCGTCTTGTGTGTCAGTCTCGTCGTTTTCACTGTCTGTGACGTCCATTCCGGACGCTTCCCGAGCAAACTGCTCAAACTCTCCTGCATCCGCAACAAGCCGTGCTGGCGACTTTCCCCGTTCGCCCGGTTCGAACCGGATTAAGTGCTCTTCGTGATTTGGATCGTCGCGGTTGCCAGAGAGCCGAGCAACGAACCGCATTGCCCGCTTCGTCGTCTCATTATCGTGTTTGACGCCAGCTTCTGCGAGGATATTTGCTGCATCGGGCGTCGTCACGATGAGATTCCCGCCAGAGGTTTTCCGTGATCGCGCATAGAATTCAGGCCAGATAAACGTAGAACGCTTCTTGTTTCCTCTCAGCGCGTCCGGATTCGTTTTGCGCTCTTTGGTACGCGTCTGAATGGGCAGATCATTCGTCCCAGCGTCGATCACGTCTTGGACGTCGATCTCTCCCGTTTCGAGATCCCAGAGCCGCTCATCGAATCGTTCGCGGCGAGATTTGAGAGCGTCGTGAAGCCGATCGTGTTTTCGCATCCATTGTGCATGTTCTCGTGCATGGCCGACAGCGGTATACCCAACACGTTCAATGCGGTCGGTACGCTCGCGAATGGTAGCGAATTCTTGTGTGACGTGCGTTTCAAGTGTCTCAATGCGCTCTGCTTTGCGCTCATTCGCGTCACGGAGAGCAGCGTTTTCTCGTTGAAGGCCGGCCACTTCGTCTCGGAGGGTGGCTAGTTCTTCACGGAGTTCGGCGACTGCGCGTGCGCACTCGCATGTTGCTGTGCTATCCGTTGTGCTCATCGACGCTCACCCAGTGGAGAGAGTCCGAGATCCTCGGGTGACAGCTCTTCCAGCTGGTTTGCAACTTGAGAAAGTCCCTGTCTCTCAGGATCGTACATCTCGTAGCAAATCAACCAGAGACGGATTGTCGTCGGTGACACATTGAAATGGGTGGCGGTGCCAGCGATTGTTCCAGCTTGCTTGTAGGCTGTCTGCAATCGATCTGGGTCCCGGTACGGATGTTGCTCGAGTTTGTCGACTGTCGTCAGCGACGATAGTGCCGTTGAAAAGCCAACATTCGAGGCGGATTGGTTAGATGAACGTGATCTACTCTTGTCGGTCGTGTCTGTCCACCGATCTAGTCGGCACTGCGTGTCCGGTAGCGGGGAACCTTTACAAGAATGGGTTTCGAAGCTTTGGGTACTCTGGGACATAATCTAAGTGTGATGCTTGGGTGTGTTCTGTACCAGAGATGGCCGGTGCGCCGGCGAACGAGTGATTAGAGCCCACGTACGTTCGCTGCTTTGCGCACCGGTGATACCGACCCGAGAGCCATACGTATCCAGGAACAATTCAAGTCCCGTAGAGTGACAATTGTCGCTTAACGACAGTCATCGGGCGGTGATCTCTGGTGTGATTTGCGCTTCTCACTGGGGTGTATTATTTGCACCGCCGTTTACGATGTAAAAGCATATGAAATGTTTTAGAAACACAGCAGTATTTCCCACCGATTTATTAAAACAGGAATGAACGACAGAAGGGCTTCTGAACTACCTAGCACCCCTATTCGAGCAATATCTCGGAAGCAGGCCGTGCCTTCACTCGATAGGATTCATACAGCTCTGACCCCCAGTCAACGAGCTGATCGTTCGAACTGATGATCATCGCAATATGCCGCCCGCTTCCTGCCTCATTGTACGCTGCAACAGCGACCTTGCGGTCGTCGTAGAGTCCAATTCCGAGCGTCTGGGGCTCTTCTATCACGAGCGGCCGATAGTTATCGTACTTACCGCTCTTGACTGCATACCGTGTCCCTCTAGTGGCGGCGGCTTCTTTGGCCGTTGGCCAGTCTAGAATGGCCTCTGCTTCGATACCGAGTTCCAGCAGCCCACGATATGCTTGAAAGAGAACGGGATTATAAACCGAACAGAGGCATCGGAACTGGCTGATGTTTCGGTCATCCAGTTTGAGACACGTTTCGAGAACCGACGCTGGATTACGTGGATTGGAAACGACAAGGTCAGCATCGACGAGTGCTGCGACTGGGAACGTTGCAGCATCCAGCGGAAGTCGCTGCAGCCACGGTGCTTTTTCGATGAGTTGCTCAACGGCCGTGCACAGTTCACCGTATGCACAACAGACGTCCTTTCCAGTGGCTGTGATTCGTTGGAGGCCTCCCTCCTCAGAGATCCATTCGTACTCCGCAAAGGTCGCAAGAATACGCCGAATCGTCGATTGAGACGGCAAATCGCTCGAAATAGACTGTAGCTCGCTCAGTTGATACGGATGCTTCGTAAGCTCCTGTAACCACACTCTCGGTTTCGCTCGCGACCCATTCGAGTTCACGTACAATGCAATCGAAGAGTGTGGCGATATCTACCGGTTGGTTCTTCCAACCGAAGAAATCTATGTGTTAGCCCACCCCGAATTTTTTAGACAAGTCTTGATCGACGACGTTGAGGCATTCGGTAAGACAGAGGATTTCCAGATGGCATTCGGTCAAGGAGTGCTCGCTACCGAGGGCGACCAATGGCGCCGACAGCGGAACATTCTCCAGCCATTGTTTCACCGCAAGCAAGTCGCTGGCTACGGAGACTACATGGTTGAGGCAACACAGCGGCGTCTCGAGACGTGGTCAGCGGGGAAGATTCGGGATATCGAATCAGAGATGCAAATCTCACCCTCGAAATTCTCTTTGCGACACTCTTCGGCCGTGAGCTAACACCAGGAGACGGAAACGAACTTCGAGCCGCATCGGATGGTCTCAATAGTTGGGTTGCACCAACGTCCTGGTTGCTACCGAATTGGGTCCCGACACCGTCACGTCGCCACTTTTCCGAATCAAAGGAACAGCTTCGATCGGAAATTCGCAGACTGCTTTCTGAACACGGTGAGAAGTCGAAGCCTGACAGCCTCGACCAAGAAACACTCTTGTCAAAACTTGCAGAGGCTCGTGAAGCGAGCGGTCAAGATCACCTGAGTACCGAGGAAGTCGAAGGACAGCTGCTCACAATGCTCTTTGCAGGCTATGAGACGACTGCGGCCGCTCTTGGGTTCACCTGGTACGCCTTATCCCAAAATCCCGAGAGTCAACAGGCGTTTCACGAGGAAGTCGATGCGGTACTAGGCGGTGAGCCACCAACACATGCCGACATCACTGACTTAGAACTCACACAGCGGATTGTGACCGAGACACTTCGCATGTACCCGCCGGTGCACACAATCCCTCGCCAAACTACACAGGATATGAACGTCGATGGATATCGAATTCCAGCGGATACACAAGTTCATCTCCCACTGTTAGCGATACACCGTGATGAGCGATTCTACGACGATCCATCGTCATTCCGTCCAGATCGGTGGACAGGTGAGTTTGAGGACTCGCTGCCTGACTACGCATTTATTCCATTCGGTGGAGGACGTCGGACGTGTATCGGGCGAGAATTTGCGACATTGGAAGCAACGCTTGTGTTAGCGACGATCGGTCAACACTGGACGCTTGAATGGATGGGTGAGGAAGCGGTTTCAATCGAACCAGAAATGACGATGAAGACACAAAATGGACTCTCCATGCAACTTCGGCCACGGTAAGTAGACTCGTCGGCTCTTTTGTCGGTAGATTCGGTCGGTGTGTGAGAAAGAACTATTAATAATCACTAGTCCACTCACGTATGAAGACAGAAGATGATGAGTTGGCAGAGGGGACAGTACTCCCAGATGAACGTGTAGCGAGATTCGAACAGCTACTGGATGAAAAATCCGAGTTAGAGCTCACGGAGACGATGGCCACGGTATGTGGAGTGCATATAGCAGCATTCCGTGTATATCTTACTGTCCTCGATCATCCACACAGCACGATCGCTGAAATCGCTGAAATTCTCGACCGTGATCAGAGTACGATTGGGAAGCAATTGCAACCGCTATACGAACAAGAATTGATCACTCGGTATCCACGCACTGTCAGTAGTGGTGGTGTCAAGTATTTGCATGTCGCCCAACCACTTGCAGAAACCGCGGAGTGGCTACAGCAGGAGCTGGACAGATGGACAGATGCAGTCATGGCACAACTATCACGACTTGGCGCAAACTAGCATATGGGATGAGTTTGGGTATATCGCTAATTGCGATGTGAGAAGTTCGTTCGATGTTCACGATTCGTACGAATTGTAGAATTCGTTGGAACGGCTTTGTTTCCCACCATATAGATCGACGACAGAAGGCCTTGCACTGTGTGTTTCGTACGAATCGTACAGTTCGCTAGAATAGCTTTGTTTCTTAGCCCCTGAACCGACGACGGCAAGTCTCGTAGCTTAAGATTCATGCGGGGTTTACGATTCGCGAGATTCGTACGATTCGCACATAACGGTTATACAATCCTGATGTGATGGTTGGAACAGAGGCACTCGCGAAGTTTACGAACTTCGCGATTCGTACGACTCGCAGAGTTCGTTAGGGGCAGCCCGTCTCTCAGCTTGTGAACTGGTGAAGGAGAGTTCGTACAATGAACCGTCTCGGGGTCAAGTCCCGAGGGTGAAGCCCGTACGCTCCACCTGTAGACATCATACGATGTTTACGATTCGCAAGATTCGTAAAGTTCGCACATAACGTTTATACAATTCTGATGAGATGGTTGGAACAGAGGCACTCGCGAAGTTTACGAACTTCGAAATTCGAACGATGTTTGCGAATCGTACGAATCGAACGATTCGTAAAGTTCGTTGAGTGCAGGAGAATCAATCATGGCAGAGGAACACAACAGCGGAGAACCGCGCGCCGTTTCTGTCGGCGTACTCAAAGGCGGGTTCGGAAAGACAACGACGGCGATTAACCTCGCTCGTGAATTAGCTCATCGAAACGGCTCAGCTCTCGTTGTCGATCTCGACGACAACGGCCACATGAGCCAGAACCTCGGATTCACAGAGCAATATAGTGCCGAAGAGAATCACGCCGAAGCCGTTCTCATCAACGGTGAGGATCCAACGCAATACATTCAAACAGTAAGCCACGGGCTCGATATTTTCCCTGCCCACGTGCAACTCGAAGACGTCCAGAGTGGGCTAAAGGAAGCGACAATGGGAACGACACGACTCAAGGAAAATCTCATCAATCCGCTACTCGGTGATGAGTACGAGTACATTGTGGTCGACTGTCCAGCAAATCGAGGGAAGCTGAACGACAACGCAATGTACGCGACAGGGAATATCATCATCCCTCTTCGTGCAGAGAGTGGATACGAAAGCGGCCTCTCCAGTACCGTTCAACGGCTCGTTCAAGAAGCACGGCAGTACTTTGAGTTGAACATCCTCGCGATCACCCCCACAGACTTACAAGATCGCATCGACCAGGACACGCGCGACCGTTCACTCCTCCAGGAGATCAATAATCGAGATGGTGTCTCGAAACTCGTGCCAAACTATGCGCGAATAACCAATGATGATTGGGAAGCGATTGATCAAGGGAAACAAAACGGTAATCTGCCGGGGATTCGACACCGAGCGGCGATCGATCGTGCGCACGATGAAGGCGTTCCACTTCGAGACTACGATGAGACGTGCGATCAGCTCGAAGCCTACGACGAACTCGCTCAAATCGTCGAGCAGGGGGAGGTGGTGCACAAATGACGGCGTTTGACGATCTCGAAAATGCAATCAACGAGGGAACAGAGAAGACATCAACTTCGAGCAGTTCGTCCGAGTCTGGCGCTTCGGAAGAATCGCAAACATCGAACGAATCTCACGACTCGCGCGAATCGAAAACATCTGAAGAACCAAAAGATCCACGAAAAACACCTGCATTCGAGTTTTCTTCAAATCTACGACGGAGTATCTACACACGCGAAGAATCGTGGCAGGAGTTTGAGGATGCACGAGATCTAGAGATGACGCGAGAGTTGCGGGATGCTGGTGTCCGGAATCACGAGAGTCGTGAAGTTCACGATGCGATGGTTCGGTTAGCGGCGGAAAATCCCGAAAAGATGGCACAGTTAATCCTTGACGCACGCGGTGTCGACGAAGAACAGTAGCTAAGGGAGTGCTTCAGCACATTCCAAAAGATCGTCCTCAGTCTGACAGATACACAGACTATCTGCTTCATCTAGCATATCAAAGATTGCAGTCTGCATTCCATGATACGGCTTCTCGAGATTGACATTCGTATCAACTTCATCAGGATCGATGTCGGAAAAGTCACGCTGGAAAACAGCGTCTTTGTGAAATACCCTACCCTACACGCTCGCTGACGCTCCCCTCTTAAGGCGGACGAGAATGTCACAGTCGTTTAACCGTTTGGATGTTTAAACATCGTACGATTCTACCGACTCGTACGATTCGTGCGAATCTCAAACATCGCAGCAGTCAGGAAATTTGCGAAATACGCTTACTACCAGTTCTCGCCCGATCTGACGGAGAGCAAATTCGGGAACAAAACTATTCGAAGTTAGTATTGGATACTAACTTCGGATGGTATAGATTATTTGAACCATCAACAGCTTTCTTGAATGTTCAACGTAGGATCAGCTGCTTTGAAGATCAGACACGATACTCTGCTTCGTTTTTGGCTGTTCAAATACAGTATCGAGAACCATATCCGAGTCGCGCAAGAGGGAGTGTTCCCGATAGCTCCCTTCACTCTTGCCACCACCGGTATGCCGATTTTCAGTGACGTCACTAAAGGCCCATTCTTTCAACAGTTCCAGCACTCGCTGGTGACTGAGGGGATTAGTTCCCTCACTCTTACAGACGTCTTCATACACACGGTAGATCTCGCCTGTGCTGAATGCTTGTTTCAGGGAAGATTTCTGTAGATAGGCGAGCGCGAATAGGACATATTTCGAATGGGGAGTCGATCCCCGAATTAGCTCTTGGAACCGCGACATTTCCGCATAATCCTGTGCTGCATCAACATGCTCCTCTGTGACACTAGAATCGCCATTCCGAGCAGCCAGCTTTCCAGCGCTCGAAAGAATTTCAATTGCTTTCCGTGCGTCACCATGCTCACGCGCGGCAAGCGCTGCTACGCGTGGGATAACACCATCTTCGAGAACATCGGGTTGGAATGCATCTCGCCGTTTACTCAGAATTTCACGGATTTGCCCGGCATCATACGGATGGAAGACGAGTTCATCGTCTTGGAAGCTGGATTTCACCCGCTCGTCAAGATTCTCGTAATACTCGATTTTGTTGCTGATTGCAACGACACCGATATAACAATCCGTTTTACCACTCTCTTCGGCTCTCGAGAGTTTAAATAATATCTCATCGTCACCCAGTTTGTCAATCTCGTCGATAATAGCAATGAGAACATCAGCATCGTCAAGGAGCGTATAGAGATAATCCATATACTCACTAGATCCGATCCCCTTATCTGGAATATTGAGTGAGCGGGTAGACTGGAATTCAGCTTGTTGGGAGAGAGACCGAGCGACGCGAGTAATAGTGTTTGCTTGATCGCAATCAATATAGGCAGAAATGAGAGAGACGTCGTTAGTTTGGGCGATTGCTCGAACACGTCCAGTGACGTGTCGGGAGACTAGCGATTTTCCTGATCCTGTTTTCCCGTATACAATCGCATTTCCGGGTGGATCGCCGAAAACACCTGGTTGGAGCAACTCTTCTATATCTTTGATTTCCGCGTCGCGACCGACGATGCGGTCGCTGTCAGGAACATGACCGATTCGAAGTAGCTCACGACGCGCGAAAATAGAGTCATTACGCTTGGTAAGTGGATCGTCAGCGAGGTCTTCTGGATCCGGCGTGGGGATAGGATCGTTTGGCACGTTATTACAACCCTTCAAGAAGGAGCATCTTAGTTCTACCGCACCCCCGGTTTTCAGTGAAAAGCGTAGAACGAGTATCGAGAGCGTGTAAATATGGGCGGTTGGTAGTCAAAAAGCGACGAGAGACACCCCTCATTTTCAGTGAAACCAGTCGAGTGAGTAGCTACTTGATTCGACCTGAACACGAGAACTTAAAAGCGGAGAAGTGACTTCATTGTCAGACACCACGTTTTCAGTGTAAAACACGACGACTACAACCGATTTTCACCCGCATAACCACGTCACCAATATTGCTTCTACCCATAATTACTTATTATACTTTCTAGTTAAACTAGTAGAGTAGTTGAGAATCAGCTAGCGGTTCTGTTTTCACTGAAAACGAGGGGTCTCTCTAGTGGAATGCGTTCGATTTTCACGAGAGTAGAAACCGACTCCTGTTTTCACTGAAAACGAGGGGTGTACGCATTCGTCGGAAGTGTTTCTAAAGAAAATATGGCGAGAGCTCTACGGGTGTCCCAGCTCGTAGTACTTCACATCAATAGCTGTGTAAAAATCGTAGGTAATCAAATCGGTATTACTTACCACCCCTCGTCAGACACCACTGTACAAGTGAAGCTAGGAAGAGAGAGCCTAGTAAGAGATCATGGACCGACGCAACCTTGTTCTCAGCGAGATCTGTTCTGAGATTGCGGATTCCTTCCATTCTACCGCGAGCAAGCCCTCGTGCCATCTGTTTCCGGCGGTCACTGAGAATCATTTGTTGTGGGATTGATCGCTGGAAGCTTCATTGATTGTGCAACGTCAGCAAGATTCTTGTCCGCACAAACGAACATGAGATCTTCTACAGGCAGGTAGGCCGAGTGCTTCGGGGCTTGACCTCGAGGCGGTAATGAGAGAACCACCTAAGTCATTATCACGATAATCATTATCGTAAGAATGTTCTATGACCGCGCCGACGAACTCGAGGGCACTCCAGACGGAACACGAACGGAATGACTTCAGTCTCGTCATCATCTATGGCCGTCGTCGAGTCGGAAAACAGAGCTGATCAAGGCGTTCTGTGAGAACCGCACCCATCTCTATCACCTCGCATCGCAAGACTCGGCGAAAGTCCAACAAGAAAAATTGGTCGAGGAGTTAGCAGCCTACCAAGACGAACGAGTTCCACGTATCGAGGACTGGCACGATGCAGTCGATTACCTGGGAGAGACTCTCACAGGAGGCAAGCAAATCGTGGCTATCGACGAGTTTCCGTATCTCGTCGAATCGAGCGATACAGTGCTCTCTGCGTTCCAGAATCTCGTAGATACAGTGAAAGCGACATCGACCTCAACGCTCATTCTGTATGGATCGAGTATTAGCGTGATGGAATCGGAGATAATGGGACACGAGAGTCCACTGTACGGGCGGCGAACGGCACAAATCGACCTTCAGCCATTCACGTTTGCCGAGGCGAATGAGATTATCGACTATCCGTTTGAAGAACGCATCCGCTCGTTCGCAGTGACTGGCGGCATGCCGATGTACCTCACGCTCTTTGACTACGACGAGTCACTCGAAGCGAATCTCCTCCAGAATCACCTCTCGAAAACGTCGATCCTCTACGATGAACCTGAATTCTTACTTCGGACGGAACTACGCAACGCCCCCGTCGGCATATCTCTGGTAGAGGATTTGCGCGAGAAAGCGCATGAAGTCCGGTGGAAGACGAGTGAACGTGAGGAAGAATACGTACTTTTCTCGAAGTCTTGCTTCGAAAACGGGCTGCGAGATAATCTTGATGATCGCTGGCAGTTGGTAGACCTCCAACAGCTTGCAGATATATTTGATTGATCAGTAGTTTGATTTCCACCACTATTTCAAGTCGAGTGGAGGTCTCACAAAGAGGAAAGCACCAACCCGGACCAGTGCTTCCAACCACGTGTTTCTTTATAACCCCCTCCCACCCCACTGTTTCCAACTTCAGCGATCGACGAAACGCAATGCTCGAAGAAACAATGGAAGAAATACGTACTAACCACTTCTGAGGTTCACTAGCTACTCTTTTGTCGCTAGTACGGATATGGTTCTACTCTCTAATAAATAAATCTTTCCTATTATAATACTCGATGTATAGCTGCTCCACTTGTTCTGGTGGTGAAGTTGGAAATGGTGGGGGGAGTGTGTTTTATAAGTAAACGGCTAGTTGGAAGCGGTGGTATGGGGTGGAAACGTTGGAAGCGGTGGCTTTATTATGACATCCCGTGAGTAAAACTCACATGGGCTACTTTGACGATGATGGGTTTCTCGATGAATACATCATCAAGGATCGGAGCGTCCTGAAACCGGAATACAAACCCAAGAAACTGGAAGAACGAGACGAGGAACTCGAAGAATACGTGAAGCTCCTTCGACCACTGTTGAAGGGTTGGGATCTCGACAATATCTTTCTCTATGGACACTCGGGTGTTGGCAAGACCGTTGCAACCCGGACCCTGCTCCCCGACCTTCGAGGGACTGCTGAGGAGCAGGATATCGATGTCGATCTGCTTGAGATCAATTGTTCGTCAGCAAATACCTCGTATCAGTCGACAATCGAACTCATCAATGAGGCACGGAGTCCCGAGTACCCACTGACGACACTCGACCTCGATAAACCTGAATTAAGTAAGACCGGCTACCCTGCTGAACAGGTCTACGATGAGCTTTTCGATGACCTCAACGAGGCTGCGGACAACATCATCCTCGTCCTTGACGAAGTGAATACGCTCGGCAGTGATAGTGAACTCCTCTATCAGCTCACGCGGGCTCAAACGATGCACAAACTCGAGGCTGAACTCTGTATTATCGGCATCAGCAACGACTTCAATTTCAGAGATGACCTTCCTGCTCGGGTGAAAGACACGCTCTGTGAAACCGAGCTTCACTTTCCCGCGTACGAACAGAGCGATCTCATTTCAATTCTGTCCCGCCGAGCCGAACAAGCGTTCTATGAGGACACGACTGAGACAGGGGTTATCGAACTGTGTGCAGCACTGGCATCTCGCGATCGTGGTTCTGCCCGTCAAGCAATTCGGCTGCTGCGTAAAGCGGCCGAACTTGCGGAGAACGAAGCCGTAGAATCGGATGATCTCGATTGCATCGAAGAGCAGCATGTCCGTGACGCTGAGGAGATCATCGAGCGAAAACTGGTGACTACTGGGATTCGAAAGCTCACCACCCACCGAAAGTACGTCTTGCTCGCTGTAACGAATCTCGCTGCCCAGGGAAAGACGCCTGCACAGACGAGGGACATCTACGAGTACTACAAAACCGTAGCTCGGGAATTCGGTCGTGACCCCCTTACTCGACGTGGAGCGCACGAACACTTACTCGAGATGTGTGATAACGGGATACTGAAAAACGTGAACCGAGATCAGCGCGGCCGAGGCCGACCAAATAAATACAAGCTCGACACACCACTCGAAACCGTGATCGATGCACTCGAACAAGAAGAGGACGGTGAAATTGACGACTTAGATAATCTCCGTGAACAGGCGAATCGGCAAATGACGCTCGGCGAGTGAATTGGAAACGGTGGGGTGTCTTCTTTATATACCTCGAAGCCTTGGAAAGGTTCGAAATGGTGGAATGGCTGGATATTTAGGCGGAAGTTGGAAACGATGGGGGGTGCCTGACTTAAAGCCTGGAAAAGATGGGTGGGGTTGGAAACGAAGGTCTGACGTGCGTCAGACAAATGATGGAAGTAGTGGGGGGTGTGCCTTTATATAGTTGGAAGAGGCGGTGTAGGTGGTGTAACTACTACGAGCTTCGGTATTTTCTTTGAGTATTTACACTATCCCCTCTATTCTTCGGACCCGTCCCTCCCAATTAGTATATAATACTAACCAAGAGCGGACGATTTCACACTTGTTCTTTCCGAATCGTCACGATATCTGCTGCCACTCGTCCCGATTCTTCTGCTGCAATCACGAGTAGATTCGGCGCTGGTGTGCAGGGCGCTTGATCACCGACGTGAAATCCTGCATCTTCAGCACCTGGCAGTTGGACTTGATAGCCGTTCCCTGCAATCTGAAGTGAAGCGTTTGCAACTCGGTGGATCGAGACGGTGTCGAGCGCGGCTGATGTCGCGAGTTCGACGATATTCTCGTCGGTGATTCGGTCGAGGTCGACGACAAGAAGAAGGCCGTCAAATGCGAATACGCGGATGTCTACGAGACGGGTCGGCTCGTCGTCGGTCTCTTCGACGAGTCCAGCGGCTCGGGCAGGCTTTGTGACTTGGAGAGCAAAGCCATCGCCGGACCGTTTGATTGTGTTGGGCATTATCGGTTAGTATGGTATACTAACCCAAGAAGATTCGCCTTGGAAGATGCGCTCTCGGCTCGGCGTTGTTTGTGAGAAGCGTCGAGGTCGCGAATCCTCCCGTGTCTTCAGTTTCACTTTCGCTCTGGTTGGCTGAAGTCTTTATCCGTCGGGTACTAAGCGTCAAGTGCAGTCAGCGTAACCCAGCAGGCGATGTGGGTTCTCGTACTCATCCCAACCCATGCTCCCATGTTGTCTGCTTTTCCCCTTGTTACAATGAGCTAGGTAGTATCACGAGTGGACTCTGTCCGAGGGTTTACCTGTCGTGTCCTCGAATTTGGTAGTACAAATGGGTCCAAACGAGACGTCGCCACTCACACCACTTGCGCAAGAAGCGCTTGATGCGCTCGCGAGCGCAATTCCACCTGGTGGTGAACTCACCTACGAGCAAGCCTATGCCGTTCTGGCTGAGAAAGAAGATCTTGAGCGGCCTGCTGCCGAAGATATCATCGAACGGTTGTACAATAAGGGCCATGTCTACGAAGTCGAGGGAAACCTCCGACTCACTGATTACGGCTCTGAATAGCAAGGTTAGTCCGCGATTTCGAATGTGTCTCCCCACCGTGCCTGAATATCTGCGATGACCTCTCCAAGTACATCGAAGAAGTCACCGGGATAGCGTCGATCTTCTGCATCATCGGTGGTTGCTGCTGGAAACGGATGGTAGTGATCGCGAGCGTTATGGGGGTTTTCGTGCCGGTCCCATCGACACTCTTTCCGTTCACTCCCCCACTCTTCCACATAGTGAATGTAAAAATTGCCATTGAGCTGTAGTTCAATATCGACATACACACGTGAGATCTGCTCGGGATAGGCGGTCTCGTCAAAGACGACCTCGACAGTCGCAGGTTTGTTCGATGGAAACGAGTTGGCTAGCGAAACGAGACTGATCTCTCCGAGCTTTCGCGCAACTCTCCGCAGAACCTCCTTGTTCGGCAACGTCCCATCCATCTAATCACGAGTGGTTTTTTGAGAATGCGTCTGTGCCAGAATTTGGTTGGCTGGACTGCAGTCGTTGGAAGAACCGAACCATGTCCGCCACTTTTACCGTCCCTGTCTGTGCGCCTGACGTACCGTGTCCGAGTGCCTCGACAAGCGCATCAACTTCGTCACACGCTGCGTTCCACTGTCGAAGATCGTCCATTGTCTCATCTAGCTTCTCGTAGCCGTGTTCCTGCGGGACAACATCTCCAGGGGTTTCGGCCTCATACGTCTCCTGGAAGGACGAAATGGTGTCACTGAGTTCCGATAGTCGATTGTTGAGTTCTTCGATGGTGTACTCTCGCTGCAGGCGATCGATATTCCGCCATTCGAGGTATGAGTCGTTCCGATCATACGTCACCGGATCGTCGCCGATCTTCTTCGCAACGCCCATCTCTCCAAGGAATTCCAGATATTTCCGTGCGGTATCTGGTGCAACTCCTGCTCGGTCTGCGATCTCGGAGACCCGAAGTGGATCGTTCAACTGGAGGAGCACATCGTAGACCTTCTCGACTGTCGTCCGACTCTCGAGTTCGGTTTCCCACTCCGATGCTAAGTCTCGTGGAGAGTCACTCATGATGCTCACTACTCTGTTAGTCTGCTAGAGTAAAAAGATTTGCTAGTTCACTACTATAATTGGAAGCTACAAATTATACTTGTCTTCCCTTGCGAGAATCAGGCAGTATCGCTGTGGTTAGTATAATATACTAACCCAGTCCTGTTCGATGTCCTGTCTGTTGAGAGCCAGTGTTTCGGAAATCCGAATCGGAAACCGATCGAATCTGCTGGTGCTGCAATCATTGTTGGCGACGATCGACTGTCATTGGTTCGTCGGTAAACAGCGTCAGCTGAGGTGTGTTTTGAACCATCTCCACCCCTTTCGAACTGTCCGGAAAAGCAGTACATAATTCACTACGAACTCATCGACTAATTCATTCGACATCATGTTCCCCTCACCGAGATTTTATAGATGAATTGTGGAACTCGGACTAGCCACTGAGTTCGAAATATCTCGAGTTTTTAGGGGGGTTCTACTAGTGAAGTGAATCCATCTCTACTACCAATTGCAGAGGGTGTGTTCTCGTGTTGCTGTGGCGTCCATCAGAGAGGTCACTCGCACTGGTGGACATCAGTCACTCCTGTATTGGAATATTCGGAATCAACCCTGGCTTGCCTATCTGATACCCTGGTGAAATACGATCTGTGATGATGCACCAGACATCGCCAGAACTCCCGTCACTTGACCCCGGCATTACACTGCTCGAAACCGACGAGCGCATGACTGGCTCGCTCCAGTCGCTGGTCCTCGACCAGTTGCTCCTCGAGCAGGGCTCAGCCGTCTGGATCGACGCCCATGGACACGGAACGACACACCCGCTGACACAGATTACTCCGTCGATGCGTATCCTCGACCGAATTCATATTGCACGGGCGTTCACTCCGTGGCAACACCAGAGTCTCGTGGAGGATCTTGCTCGAGAGCTTACGGACGAAACGACGATTGCCGTTCTTCCGGCTCTTGACTGCTTCTACCGGTCGGAAGACCTTCCACGCGGTGACGATGAACGCATGCTCGCGACTGTGGCCGAGCGGATCGACGCGGTTGCTGAGCGGTTTGAGATTCCAGTGCTACTGACGTTGCAGACGGACGATACCCTGACAGCACCGATTCACGAAATCGCCGATCGGACGATTCAGTGTGAACGGACCAAGTTTGGACTACGGTTCGCAGGTGAAGAGTACGAAACGTTGGTCTATCCGCTGGAAAATGGGCTAGTGCAAACGACACTCGCGTATTGGAAGCGTATTCTAGCGAATCGGCATCCGGCGATGGTTGATGCCGGCGTTTCACCGGAGATGAGTGCGAATGGGGCGTACTAACACACCTACCGTGATTTGCTCCGAGCGATGGAGTCGCGGTGGCAGGAGTATCGACGGGCACTCCGGCATACTGACCAGGCTGTGTTCGATCGGCTCTTCGAGTATGCTCGCGTCCATGCTAACGCGAGTGGGGTTCAGAACCACCAGTTCGTCGAGATTCCAGCACTGATTTCGATCGTGATCGAGCAACAAAAGCAGATCGAGGATTTGGAAGCTCGGCTCGATCACGTCGAGGACGATTTAAACGACTAGGGATGAGACGATGGTGTACAAAATCGACTACCTCGACGGCGACGTGCTCAGATGGTCAGTAACTGAGACGGGGGTGGAGTGTGAAGTCGATGAGTCGTATACACCGACAATCTACGTGTCGGTGCACGGTGACGGTGATTTTTCCACGGCCCGTGCTGCACTCCGTGACCATCCCGCTGTTGTTCGGGTTGCCGTGGTTGATGAACGCGTGAGTTTTCGCCACGACTCGGAGCAAGTACTCCGAGTGGATGTGACCGACCTCAAGGCAGTGAATTCAGTGGCAGGAATGGTGAGCAAGTGGGGCTCGTCGGGGGAGTATCGCTGCTACAACGTCGACTTCTCGCGAGAGTTTCGGTACTGCCTCGAAGAAGGGATTGATCCACTGCCGACCCATGAACTCTCGGAGGTGCAGATTTTCGTCTCGGAGACGGAACTCGCGAGTGAGAGAGTTACTGAACTCACGATCGACGATAAAGTGGTGACTGGGAGTGGCGAGGACGTGTTAACAACACTGTCGGATCGAGTTGAGTCGGTTGACCCGGATGTGCTCTTCCTGAACACGAGTGACCTCATTCCTGTTCTCTTCCAGCAGGCCGACCGCCTTGATGTAGAGTTCCAGCTTGGGTGACGGTCGGGGTGGCAGCAGTTAGCGGGTGAATCAACCTACGAAAGCTACGGCCAAGTCGGGCACTCACCGGCACGGTACAATCTCCCTGGTCGGGTGATCATCGACGGCTCGAACACGTTCATGTGGAACCAGACGAATCTCGATGGCTGTCTGTATCTCGTTGAACAGTCGGGCAAACCACTACAGGAGTTGGCGTGGTCGTCGATTGGGACCATTCTAACCGGGATTCAGATCCAGGAAGCACGGGAGCGAGATGTGCTTGTCCCGTGGCGTTCGTGGCGTCACGAGAAATTCAAGACGATGCGCCAAGTGCACGACGCCGACCGGGGTGGGTTCACCTTTACGCCGGACATCGGCTTGCACGAGGACGTTCACGAACTCGATTTCTCTGTTATCCTTCTACTTAGTGGGTATCCCCCATATTGACAAATTGTTTGACAATCCGACTCTCGGCACGATGGTGTAACTTGCTTGCTGCAGACCTATTTATCCCGAGATGATTCGCTAATTCTGTGAGCGTGCATTCTCTTGGTATCTCGTAATATCCTTGATCAACTGCTTCTGTGACAAATTCCCATTGACGGTTTGTGAGCTGTTGTCTGGAGTTATATGACTGAGACAGTGAGCGGATCTCATAAGGGATACCGAGCGTTGTTAACTCTGTAGTGTATGCTGACAATCGATTTTGTGAAGCTAGTATCTCGGCATGAAACCATCCATCCTGGAGTTCTAGAGGGTACCGTGGCAGATTCCCGGATCTCAGTAGTGCCTCGTACAAATCAGATACCGGGACGATGAATTGTATCAGCACACTCTGAGTATCTGTGGTGATCACATCGAATGAACGAACGTCAGGAGCATTTTCGAAATGTGCAACGAGTTCTTTTCTCTGTGTAGTATTCACTTCTGCAATCTCGAATAAGCTGTCTCCTCGGGGTTGAACTGCTAACAACCTGAATTCAGATTCCGGAAATTCGACTGAGATATCTGCTAAACGATCATAGACCGGCGCTCCGTTCACCTTGAGTTGTAGACGAGCCATACCAGAGCGTGATAACTGACTGTACTTAAAAGAGTACACATGATTACGATCCAATCCATACCGTTATGGCGGCTATAATATCTCGTGTATAATGAGCACAAAATTGGGATGCAAGCTGAGATTTACAAAGCGGGGTTCGAAGAATGAGTGAAGGCGTTAATCCATCTGCAAGCGAGTTGGCTACCTGTATCAGGAGAGGTTCCTTATCCATCCCTGATGTTACAGAGAAATATCTCACACGACTCGAAAAACGTGATGGAGATCTCAACGCATTCGTAACTGTACTTGAAGAAGAAGCCCGTGAGCGGGCACAAACAGCTGAAGCGGAACTCACAAACGGTGCGAAACTTGGCCCGCTTCATGGTGTTCCAATCGCAATCAAGGATTTGTTTGACTTCAAAACCGGCGCCCCAAACACATTCGGCTCGAAACCCTTCGAAGATTTCGTCCCTGAGCAGAACGCTACATACGTCGATCGGCTTCTAGAAGCTGGAGCGATCATCGTTGGGAAGACAAACACACCAGAGTTCGGTCACAAAGGTGTGACTGATAATCTGGTCATTGGTCCGACCAGCACTCCTTTCGACCTTAATCATAATGCAGGTGGCTCATCGGGCGGTAGTGCAGCAGCTGTTGCCGCTGGGATTGTCCCACTTGCTCAAGGCGGTGATAGTGGGGGATCAATTCGAATTCCTGCCTCCTGTTGTGGGGTGTATGGGTTCAATCCGACATATAGACGGGTCGCACAAGAAATCCGACCAGATGCGTTTCTCTCTCACACGCCATTTCTGCAGATCGGACCGATCTCACGAACAGTTGAAGATGCTGCACTCATGCTTGACGTGATGACTGGCCCCCACCCTCGTGATCCGTTGAGTATGCCGGATGATGGAGCGGATTTCGTTACTGCGACTCGTCAGAGTATTAGTGGACTCAAGATCGCCTACAGCCCGGATCTCGATGTATTTCCAATCGATACGCGAGTTCAGTCAGTCGTTGACGAAGCCGTTCGAGCCTTCGAAACTGCAGGCGCGACTGTAGAAGAAGTGAAAATAGGCATCGAGCAATCCCATCGAGAGCTCGCTGACCTGTGGATTCGCCAGAACTGGATGACGTATCACTCCACGCTCGAGGGATTCAAGAGCGACGGTATCGATTTACTGGGTGATTACCGCGAAGATCTCACACCTGCACTCGTCGACCATCTTGAGGATACGGCAGATCTCTCCATTCGTGAATACAAGCGAGATGAACACGCTCGAACGCAGGTATATGATGCCATTCAAGATGTCTTTGAGGAATACGACCTCATTGTAACACCAACGATCGCTGTTCCACCTGTGAAGAATCACACTGGGAGTGATGAGCAAACGGTTGGCCCGACTGAAATCAATGGTGAGTCCGTTGATCCACTTATTGGTTGGTGTCTCACGTTCCCGTTCAATTTTACTGGGCATCCAGCTGCTTCGATACCAGCGGGACTATCCGATGGATTGCCGATCGGGATGCAAATTGTTGGCGACCGCTTTGCTGATGAGACTGTTTTCGCTGCCAGTGGTGCCTTCGAACGCATCAAACCATGGGCGGACACATATTCAATGATCGATTGTTGAGGAAACTTCCATTATGAACTCTCAGACTGATGACTCCGATAGTGCTTGGGTGTTTAGTAGTATCTCTCTCGATCAGGTAAATACGAAACGTCATATTTTCGTTCTTTTGGGCTTGTTAGTCGTTGCTCTTAACCTTCGGCCAGCTATTGCCTCGGTTTCACCGGTACTGGAGCAGATACGAATTGACTTAGGACTCAGTTATGGGACAGTCAGCTTGCTCACGACCCTTCCAACCATCTGTATGGGGGTTTTTGCACTCACTGCTGCTCCTATCGCTCAACGGCTCGGCCAAGAACAGACTGTTCTCTATGCAGTCATTCTAATTGGGTTCGCTACTGCCGTACGCTTCGCTGGTACCCATGTTAGTGTCTTGTTCGCTACTGCAATTGTCGTCGGCATCGGAATTGCCCTTATTCAAGCACTCCTCCCAGCGCTTGTTGATAGATACTTCACCGATCGTGCTGATCTCGTAACTAGCCTCTACACTGCAAGCTTGATTGGTGGTGCAGCCATTGCTGCTGCCGCTACTGTTCCGATCGAGCGGATGCTTGGCTCATGGTCTGCAGCACTCGGCTCTTGGAGTGTACTGGCCGTATTTGGAGCGATTTTTTGGGGAATAGTTATTCGTGGACAATCTACGACTGCTAACCGATCAGGTGCTGACGGGACGGTTGAAGGTGAAGCTGCTGCAACACAGTTACCATGGCGCAGTCGATGGGCATGGATATTATCGGTGTTTTATGGAGGTTCTGCATTTTTGTATTTTGCAACCTTGACATGGCTTGCCCCATTCTACCAGTCACTTGGTTGGAGCGAGGAACTTTCTGGATTTCTACTAACTGTGTTCACAGTCGCTGAAATTGCAGGAACGCTCGGTGTCGCACTTCTCACTAGTCTTAGTTCGGACCGACGGCCAGCACTTGTGCTGACGCTCGTAGCATGTATCATCGGATTCGGTGCAATGGCGTGGATACCCCTTGCAAGTCCGTGGATTTGGGCAACTATCGCAGGAGCCGGAATCGGTGGATTATTTGATCTCACGTTACTTTTGCCGATAGATTACGCTCCAACTCCAGAGACAACAGGCAAACTAAGCTCGATGGTAGTCGGTATTGGCTATCTGCTTTCTGCGCTTGGTCCGGTCGTAATTGGACGATTACGTAGTGCTTCTGATGGATATGTCGTTCCGTTTCTCCTTCTCGTCGGAATCTGCGTTATAATGTTGATCGTGTCGCTATGGTTTCAGCCAGAAAACACCATCAAGGTTAGGTGATAGCAATAGCTCCGCTCGATTTTTGTTGGAAAAATTCGTTAGAAGAGATTAGCTTCGATATTGGTCTGTGTGTACGTAATTACAGTTGAGATCGAATGAGAAAACTCACTTGTGGGCTGGCCATGGTCTGATTCCTATCAGAACTAATACGATATTTCGAGGGTTGATTATTACTATTTAAATACAGACTCATGTTCACCCAAGAATCCAGCAATGGCTCTCATCTATTCATTGTATGGTGAATTGGGATCTACAACAGAAAACTCGCACCGAGAAAGGTGAGCAACCGATACCAGACTGTGATATCGCATCGGTGTTTACGAACAGAGAGTCATCGCGGTCACTGATTAGTGATCTGCTGGACGCTCATGACTTTCTGCCATTGTTTGAGGTGGGAAATTGGATGCGATCGTCGTTTAACACCCAACTGTGGTGTTTCTCCCATGTGATCGGATCGATAATCGAGTTCCGAAAATTGGTGATATTCACCCTTGAACTGCAAGGGTGCAAAGCACTAAACGAGCAAAAGATCTTACCTGTGATTGGTACCAAAGGAGCCTTCGATCGTATTGTATGGGGAGATACGTAGCGATGACCCGCCCTGACGCATTATCCCACTATCCATGGATGGTTCCGCTCATATCTCTCCTCGGTGCAGGCACTGTTCTTGGGGTCTCGACTAACCTTGCTAAACTCGCCGCTGGTGTCGGCCTTGATCCGTTGGCCTTCCTTGCGTGGTCAGTCACTGGGTCGGCAGTCGTTCTCGGAAGTGTCGGCGCCGCCCGGCACCGACTCCCCTCGGTTAATATTCGTACCACTGAGTATTTCGTGATATCTGGCTTGGTCGGCCTGGCCGTTCCCAATCTCCTCTCTTTCGCTGCCGTCACCCATGTTGGGGCTGGTTTTGTCGCACTCACAATCGCCTTCCCGCCCCTCTTCACCTACCTTGGTGCGCTCTTTCTTGGCATGGAATCGTTCCGATTTCGCCGTGCGGCTGGCGTCGTACTCGCACTTGGGGGAGCAACTCTTCTCGGCATCCTCAAACTTTCTGAACCGGACGTTGATCCATTCTGGGTTGCTGCGACGCTCTGTTCTCCGATTCTTCTGGCCGGCGGTAACATTTACCGTACGGCCCGCTGGCCGGAGGGGGCTGCTCCCGACGAACTCGCTCCTGGCATGCTTGCTGCGGCCGGTACCATACTCCTTGCTGTCGGTCTAATTGCGAACACCTTCTGGGAGGGGAATGGTGGGTCTAGTTTTTCTCTTGCCGTGCCCACGAGTCACGCCGCGCCCATTCTTCTCATTCTTGCCCAGACTGCAACGTTTTCGGTGATGTACTTCCTATACTTCATCCTCCAGAAGCGTGGAGGACCTGTCTACCTCAGCCTCCTTGGTTCAGTCGCTGCTATCGTTGGTGTCCCCATTGCTGTCCTCTTTTTAGGAGAAGCTCCGCCAAAGGGGCTTGCCCTCGGTTGCATCCTTATTGGGTTCGGTGTTGGTCTTGTCACACTCGGTGACCCGAAGACGACATAGCGCAGTGCATTCTCATGGTGCTTTGAGGCACTATTAGTCCGTAGACTTTCTGTTCACATTGTCCCTGTTTTGGAAAATTAGACTAAGCGAGCCGACTGGGATGTTACTATTCCATACTAACCACTTCTGAATAGCATGGGTGGCGCATTGTGCATGGCATCGTCGATAGCGTGTGGGTGAGGCCGATTGAAGGCGAGGAACAGACGTCGCTTTCGGAGCTTGTCTCGGAGATTTCCGAGGAGGTAGAGATTCGGCTCGAACACGAAGCCCACTACGACTGGATTTCCTTTGTGCCGTTGCGCGATTCGGATGCTGGTGCATTGACGAAGTACTTCGGGAAGGTAGCTGGAGAGGATGAGTACAAGTATCGGGGCATCGAGTGTCGGCAGCGAAGTACGCCGTCATATATCGGCGATGCGCAGAAAGCGTTGATTCGAGCGGTGGATGCGTATCGTGATCCAGAGGCGGTGTGTGAGGAATTGCGCTCGTGGGTTGATCGGCTTGAGCGTGGGGCGGTTGATCCGGATGAGTTGGTGATTACGAATCGTGTCTCGAAGAAGCGGGAGGACTACACGCAGTTAACGCGGAGTGTGGCGGCATTAGAGCGAGCGGCTGAGTTGGGGTTGACGCGTGCGCCTGGTCAGAGTGTGTCGTATGTGGTGGTTGACGATGCAAAGCAGTCGCGGGAGCGGGTGAAGTTAGCGAGTGAGGAGTTAGACGAGTATGATGTCGGGTTCTATCGGGAGTTGTTGGTTCGTGCAGCAGCGAGTGTACTGTCGCCGCTGGGGTGGCGAGAATCAGATATTGAGGAGGAGTTAGGGAAATATATCGAGTCGAGTTTGGCGTCGTTCGGTTCAATCTGATGTAACGAATAAATCCAAACATACCTACCGCTTAACCGTCCCGTGATGGATTGTTTGTACAGACAGAAATCACCCTATGTCTGCATCAGTTGTCCCTGTTAACGGATCAACACGAAACACATAGTCTGCATAGACGCCATCAAGATTCGTGGGACTTTCCTCAGCAGTATGCCTTTGACAAAGACGAGCCTCTGCCTCAACACTCCCGTGACCCGTTTCTTCTTGGTAGCGTTCTAGAACGACAAATTTCGCTGGCTCGTCGCACCCACGACGGTGACACGTCGGGGGTGAGTCCGAATTTTCTTCTCTCGCGTATCGAAATTCATCTGCTTCGTTCTGTTCGCCACGTGGTTCAGTTTCGTCCATACGTTCACGCGCTTGTTCAACTTCCCACGTTCGCTGGCGGTTTTCTTCATCACGGGCTTGCTTATCTCGGCTCTTTTTGTTGTCCGCCATATCATATCTAGGTGAACGAAAGGGGTAACGCTGTGGCCGGCACTTGAAACTCTTTTCGCTAGCAACTATCGTGTTCTAATACGGAAATCGTGAGAAGGAAATTCGCCTACCGAGAGTAGACCAGCGGACGTTTTGTTACACTCCTCTGTCGTCTCTGTTTCTCCGCGTAGTATTTCCAGAGTCGGAGATACGTAACAGACTCTCGGAGTTCCACATTGGTTGGACCCGGCATTTCGTGCTGAGGGTCACCATAGAACTGTAGTTCGTTTAGTGGAGTCGATTGAACCTCGTGTCGTGGTTTCCCATACCGCCAGGAATCGATTGTATCGGTCATTTGTCTTCCTCTCTGTTGGGACAACCACTGTTGGTTCCAGTGTTACACAGCAGTACTCATCCTTGTAGTTCACTACGTGTTCCAGCCCAATGAATTATGTTACCTCCCTCTCAGCAGGATTCACCAAAACCACAAGTTCACGATTCACCCACTGACTGGGAAGTTTAGCTCACTTTGGCATCCTGCACAGTCGATTTCGAATGGAAGGACAATGAGCAACTCCATTCCGGTAGTCTAGGTATCACCGACTCCGCTTGTCGGAAGATTCTGGTGAGCAGCTTTTGGTCATTACTTGGCATTTCAACGAAGACGCGATACTCTCGTTTCCATGTGAGATATTCCACCACCGTGAAAAGAAGCAAACTCTTATCCCCGCAGGAATACTGTTTACTTGAATGGATGATGTCTTTATCGGGAGTCTCATGTCTTCTCCGGTGTACACTGTAAGTAACGACACCTCACTCCAGAACGCTGGCGAGACAATGCGCGAACACGAGATTGGATCGATAATCGTCGTTGGTGATGACGACCAACTCGAAGGGATCATCACTGCAACTGACTTCATTCATGTTGTCGCAGAAGGCGATCCTGATCCGAATGAATCTGTTGCCTCTGTCATGAGTACAGAGGTCATTACAACGACCGCAAGTGAATCGGTTCAAACTGCGGCGGACATAATGATAAAACACGGCTTTGATCATCTCCCGGTTGTCGACGGAGAAGCGGTCATCGGTGTTATCACGACGACTGACCTCACGGCATATCTTTCGACCACAGAGGAACCGAGCCCATCATAGGGGCATTTAGTCCTCGAACGCTTCGTCGTGTTGATCATAGCGGATAGTCAGCGTACCTGGGGTGGGATGTCTGGTCGCGTTGCGGATGGCCTCGAACGTTTCGAGCATCTCGGTCGAACTGTCTTCGTCCCCATATATCTCTCGTGTTTCTTCCCGTAAGGCGTCATAAACCCGTTCCGCAAGGAGTCTGATAGCTTCTGCGTCGGATTTTGATTCGATTTCGAAGATGGCCTCGTAATGGGACATGTAACTAGTTGGTGCTCCAATGGGAAAACCCAGACCCTACAATCGTTGACAAGGACTGCTCTCCCTGAGTACCGCCTTCTCGTAGGATCGAGACATCTGCAATGCTGTACAAACGTTGATTGGTGTCCCACTCCTCTAGATTGCATGGCCGAATTCCCTGACGAGAGAGAACTCGTACTGAGAGTGCGTTCCCAGTTGGAACAATGGACGAACAATGCCCGGATACGAGCATACAGTGAATTGTTCGAAGGCGATGATCCACTCCTTACTCCCGAAGAAATACAACGGCTTGATGCGCTCGATTCTGTAATGGAACGGAACGGTGGCGATGGCGTGTGGGGCACCGACCAGTACGGAATCCACACAGCGGGAACCACGAGTTCGGACAGTTCGATCGGAATCGTCTGTGTGTATCACCCGCAAATCACCAAAGATTCCGTCCTTCAGGGAGACGACGGTATCGATGACGAGACCGAGGAGAAATTCAACGCAGCACTCTGGCAGTACAGCGAACGCGTTGTGACACTCATCGAAGAACGGCTTGACGAGTTCATCCGCCAAACACAGAGGTAGCTCTGTGTTCGATTCCGCTTCCTGAAATTGGTCGACTCATCGACAGCTAAAATGGCCTTCCCAGTCAACGTCGCCACAATCGAGACGAGAAACGACGACAATCAGTACGACACCGCCTGTCCTTTAGAGGAACAGTTTACCAGGTTCAGCCCCGCTTGCTAGCAAGTGAATCGTATCACTTGGAACGGCTAGCCTCGTGTACTGAAAGTTAAGAACGTTATGCCCCGAGCCACCAGCCGTACAGTTGTTGTTGCTCCTCGGTGTCCGGATGCTTCTTCGATTGGCCATAGGTTTTGCCCTTGAGAAGTTGGCGTTCGACCGCGTTCGCGGCGAGACGAAGTGCATGCGTAGCGCCGTAGCCCTCCCCTTTAGCGGTGAAGTAACCACGGTCGGTGACGAGCCGAATCCGTGCCAGTACCAGTGGTACTCCTCGACTCTTTTCTTTGTGCTCATGCAGTTCGATACTGGCCTTGATTACGCTCACCTCACCATACTTCGAGGTCACGCTGTCGATTAACGCGGAAACGTCGTCATAGTCCATCTCATCGAGCAAATCGAGACCGAACACCTGCACGGGGCGCCGTTCTTCCTGTTCCCAGGTGAGTGCTTCAATGACGTCCGTCTTTGTGATGATTCCGACCGGTTCGTCTGTCTTGTTCGCTGTGACGACAAGTGAGGAAATCTCCTGATCGAACATCGTTTCGACTACCACATCGAGCGGTGTGTCTCGCTGAACCGTCGCAGCTGCATCGGACATCAGGTTTCGCACCGGCAGATCGAGCATCCGATCAGAAGTACCGTCACGTTCACCGAAGCCGCCGCGGCCACTAAACTCGTCTGACGAACCACCCTGGCTCTTGTTCCCCCCGCGTGTCGTGAATTCGATGACATCGTATAAACTCAATATGCCGACGAGCTCGTCATCGTCAATGACTGGAAGGTGTGCGATACGTGCTTCCCGAAGCGTGTTGAGGGCTTTGCCCATCGTGGTCGTCGGAGTCACACTGATCAGGGTTGTCGTGTATGCATCGTCGACGCTGACCGCGTCAAGAAACGGGCTCACGGCCTCCAGGACGGCATCTGCGGTCACCACACCAAAGACGCGGTCTTTGTCCAGCACTGGGAGCGTCTTAGCGTTACTCCCGATCATGAGTCGTGCGACCTCACGGACATCCTCGGTTCGATCGACGGTCGGGACATGTTGCACCCGTGAGCCAACCTTCGCCGAGGGTTGATTGGACGACGAGGCCAGTTGTCGGCGGCTGACGACGCCACGATACTCGTCACCGTCTGTAACGACGACGGCGTCGAGTTCTTGATTCTCGAACGCACCGGCGACCTTCGAAAGGGGTGCCCCGATGTCGAACTCGGTGAACTGTGTTGAAACTATCTCAGAGATATCCATTGTGTACTCATTACTAAAGGGAACGTGGACGGTTATGCTTGCCTCACCTTTTGATGACACGAGAGAATTGATTTTGAGAGGCGGTTTAGGGTCACAGACTGTGCCCTCGATATTACTTTGACGCACCGTCCGTGCTTGTCGCCACTATCGGTGGTCGATTACAACGTTGTAATAGAGGGGGATCGCGAGAGCGACCCCCTCCATTTCGCAGAAATAGACGCAGAAATAGACGCAGAAACAGACGCACTCCACCGTAACCAACCGATTACTACCACCATGTGTCACCGGCAATGCGGTGTGAATCTCGTGTGGTGGCGTGGTTCGAGCGGGGGTTCTTCGAACCCCCGTGATTACAACGCTATAATCAGCGCCCTCCATTTTGTTCCGCGTTCGCTTCGTGTGCTCGCATTCATCCGGCGAGGTCGGGGTGGGCGAACGTGATTTCGATGTGGTGACCACCGACACCCATTGCATCGTCCACACACAGCGTTCGAGATTCCTTGTAGGTTACACCAGGAACGCGCTCGGCCATCTCTTCCATCACCCGATAGCCGTCGTTTTTGTACGCACAGCCGTAGTGGGTCGCCACCTCTCGATGGGCTTGTGCTGTGGCCACAGACATTTCTAGTTCTTCGATGCGTTGTGCAAGCTCCTCGATTATGTGATTTCTTCGATCAAATCGAATCCGTTTTTGAATTCAATCTGTCCTTCAAATCCTCGAGCTTCGATTGCCCGCACAACACCTTTGCCCGCATCAGTGTCTCTCGTGACAACGGTGACAGACGCCGCGTTACCGCTATTGAGGAGCTGCATTGCAACGCCAGCAAGTGCTGTATCCGCTTTCTCGATCTGATCCTCGCTTCGATGTGACGCCTTTGCAATGAACCGCCGGACGGTATCCATCACGGCTGCAACTCCGCCATTTGTATAATCGAGTTCGTCAGCGGTCGTCACCCACCCGGCGTCGATCGCACTGTTGATCGGCGTTTGGCTTGGTGTACTTCGATTAGGTGCTCCACCAAGTTCTGAATACACTCGTTGGGGGATCATAAACGAAATTCCGTTGCGTTGTGCAAACCGTCTGAGTGCTGTGTACTTGTTGTTTTGTTGCCGTCCACAGGCGATGAACAATCCTGAATCTGCAACCCACGCATATCTCTCGGCATCCGAACCAACGTCACTCATTCTTTCTTCTCTTATGTCTCTGTGTTCGGTGGGTGGTCGCGTGCGTTCTGAATCCTATCAAAGTAGGGGTCGTGTGGTTGCATCTCGAGAATGACTTCCCTGAGTGCATGCAGCACAGCGATCGCGAACGCAACCTGCAGATCAAGTTCCCGAGCAGCAATTCGCTCGGTCATTTCTCCATCAACGTACGGGACAGCGTACGTGAGTGCAGCAGCAAGTTTGCCGAGCCCATATCGGTCGAGGAGGAGGTCAAGGTCCTGATCCTGCGGCGTCCGGCCGACTGCTTCGATGAGGGTGGGTGTAATCGTATATTCAGCCCCATCAAGCTCTGCGGTCAGCGTAATCGGCGTCGCCGTGTAGGTGTGTGTCTTCTGTGCTTCGTCACGGGATAGGACACCCATCTCTACGAGTGTCGCTGTATCCGAATAGGCGGTCGTTCGGGGTGTCTCTAATCCGTCGACGATATCGTTGATCGTCACCGCTTCATTTCGCAGAATGAAGGTATAGAGACGGGCCAGCCGTGGTTCGGATAGCAGCTGGGCAACCGAGAGGAAACCATCAATGACGTGTTCGGGATTGCCTTCGGCTTTTGCCATACAATACATGATTCATGTGTTGTGTAATAAGAGTTGCGTCGGCAACTGACCTACTCTCGTCCATCCTCTGGATGGCTAGATTACAACGTTGTAATAGAAGGAGATCGCGAACGGGACCCCCTCTGTTTCGTAGAAAATGACGCACTCCACCGTAACCAACCGATTACTACCACCATGTGTCACCGGCAATGCGGTGTGAATCTCGTGTGGTGGTGTGGTTCGAGAGGGGGGTTCTTCGAACCCCCGTGATTACAACGCTATAATTAGCGCCCTCCATTTTGTTCCACGTTTGCTTCGTGTGCTCGCATCCACCCAGCTAAGTCGGGATGTGCGAACCTGATCTCGATGTGATGGCCACCGACACCCATGGTATCGTCGATCGACAAAGTTCGAGATTCCTTGTAGATCACACCAGGAACACGCTCGGCCATCTCCTCCATCACCCGGTAGCCGTCGTTTGTGTACGCACAGCCGTAATGCGTTGCAACCTCCCGATATCCGAGTCGTGCAACCATCACGTCGTTCGTTTTGGCGACGTTCTTCGCGTGCTCGAAGATAGTGGAGGTACTTGATGACTCACCGTATTGGTTCCATTTTTGACTGTAAATACCATATTGTTTTATCCAGCAAATATTTTTTATTGGGAGTTGGTGGTAAGAGACAATGCCGTACATTACAGGATCTGATGAGACAGAGCTCTTTGTTACCGATACGGGATCCGGACAACCTCTTATTCTTATCCATGGTGGTTTTATGAGCCACCGTGTTTGGGATTATCAAATTGAGAGGCTTAGTGACGAGTATCGGGTCATCGCACTGGATCTTTGTGGTCATGGTGCTTCTGCGAAGCCGTATCTCGACTACACACCGAAACGATTCGCGCAGGATATTGCAGATTTACTAGAAACACTTGAACTTGATCAGGGAATACTCGTAGGATGGTCCCTTGGTGCAACTGTAGCGGCTACTTATCTGACAGAGTATAAAAATCCAATCGAAGGGACTGTATTTCTCTCATCGGGGATTTTTGAAGGCATTGCTCATAGCGGGAGTCAATCTACTGAAGGACTTGATTTTGACAGTCTAATCCAAGCACATCGATCTAATCGACCAGACGCTATGATGGCATTTGTATCTGGATTTTTCGCAGAAGCACCTTCTCAAACCATGCAGCACTGGCTATGGAGTATCGGGATGGAATGTCCCATGTACGTCGGTATTGATGTGCTAGAACTATATCGAGATATGGATCATTCCAGACTTGAAAAACGCCTCTCTAACATCGATATCCCAACAGCAGTGTTTCACGGTGCTCACGATACTGCTGCCTCCCTCACTGATGCAGAATTTGTTGCGGCTGAAGTGTTGCCAAACGCTACGTTTGTCCCCTTTCCAGAGAGTGGCCATGTACCCTTTTTAGAGCAGCGTGAACTATTTAATGAGGAATTGGTTAGTTATATAAAATCTGTGTACTCATCTCCGCTTTAGAAGGAAATATTCGCATCAACAAAATACCTCATCTACGTTCCCGAAGCGCTCGAACTGCAGCAACAGAACCCACGTCTAGCTCGCGTGTCTTGCTAACAAGCGCGTCACCTAACCGCTCTTTTTCATCGGTGGTTTTCGTTAGATCGGTGAAATCGCTCGCTAAGATACTTATCACATCGCCATTCGTCTGCCTGTCTACGAAATCTTCCCCTTTTTGTGAACTCGATGTGATACTCGAGCAGGTAAGGGATCACGTTGCCCCCGCTCCGACCACAGATGCGGTGGCCGGTAGGACCTCTCCTCTTCTCGCTGGTTTGTAGCCGATAGATACCGATACAACTGCCGTACTTACGAGTAGCCGTACGGCATCAGTCCTGAACTGTGTCAATTCGAGGCGTTCACGACCACGTTCGTGTTGGATTCGTGTCCCTCTCGGTTGTGAGTTCGTCCCAGCCACGCTACTCTCCGGCAACCCCGTCTGTAGCCGGAGCAGGGTCCGAGTCGTTATTTTTGAGTTCACCGGGAAGCTCGACGTCTGATTTAAGTACGACCCAAGCCGTCTATTTTAAGTCCATAGTGAAAGAACATCTTCCGAGCGATACGCTGCTGTTGTAGAATTCCTCCGTTAGAGTCGTCAAAAGTAGTGTTCTGGATTGGCTTATCCTCCTGTATGTCCTACCATATCATAGTGATCGAACATGGAGGTCGTTTTCATCACATTCGAATCGGAACTGAGTTCCGAGGAGTTAGACGAGACGCTACGCGACCGCGCGAAGAAGTTCCGACAGATGGACGGACTCGTCCAGAAATACTATCTGCAAGACGAAGAGAGCGGGCAGGTTGGCGGACTCTACATGTTCAACTCCGAAATATCACGTGACGCATTTCTCGCGTCCGACCTCCGCACCGCGATACGGGAAGTATGCCGTGACTGGCGAGCTGGAAGTGGAAACGTTCCACCTGCTATTCCCGCTGCATGAGGCGGAGGGATTCCCAACCCCAGCCTGAGATCGTCAGTGAAGAGATTTGTCCGCACTAACGGTGTTCGGCATGAACGACTCGCTACTGAACGTCAATCACCGTTACCTGCTACAAGGTGATCACGCGCATCTTGGAAGTGCTCACTTTGTGTTTGTACACGGGGGTGGTGAACTGGTTCATCACCCCCTACCGGGTGTAACCCGGTTTGCCAGCACACGGTGAAGAGCAGCCTTCTACCGCAAAAACTCCGCAATAACAAGTTTACTCCCAAGTAGTCGACCGTTCTTTTCTCACCTCCGTCCAGCGGAGGTTTCGAACCGCCCATCGTAGTGTGGTTTCTTCGGCTGTGTTCGTGGCGGTTGAGACCCGATCGGGGTGATGAATCAATTCACCCACCTGCCGTGTGAAGCTTAGCAGGTGAACGAGTTCACCCCCCTTCCCGGTTTCCCGGAAAGGTTGCTCGTCGCACCAAATCGGGCACAGACCCGCTGAGGGAATCGAACCCTTGTGCTGACCGTCACGGGTTAGATCAGATTGTTAGTCGTCGTCCTACACGTCGAGATCGATGTACAGTCGCTTGCGTCGAGCGTTTCCGTTATTCTGCTCCGAGGGTGGTTCGTAGGCTTTCCACATCACACCGTGTTTTTCACCGAACTCTTCGAGCAACGAAAGACAGTAGCGCTCGCCGAATTACTTACCAGGCCACTCGGGCTCACGCTTATTGAGGAACGCATCAATGCCCTCGTTCGCGTCGCCTGTGGTACACAGCGAGGCGAACAGCTCGTTCGAGTACTCGAGGGCGGTGTCGTAGTCGAGATCGTTCATCACGTAATATGCCTGCTTGCCCATTTGAACGGCGACCGGACTCTTCTCTGCGATTGACTCCGCGAGTGCAATTGTCTCCTCTCGGAGGTCGTCCTTGGGGACGACGCGATTAACAAGTCCCCAGTCGAATGCGGTCTTGGCATCAATGAGCTCGCCCGTCAGCAGGAGTTCGAGACACTGTTTCTGTGTGAGCGACCGCATCAACGGTACGGCAGGCCCCATACAGAATAATCCCACGTTGGGGGCGGTAGCGCCGAGTTTGGTTCCTTCCGCGAGCACTGCGAGATCGCACGCAGCAACCAGTCCAATTCCGTTCGCGGCGGCGTGACCATGAGCTGCCGCGATGACAGGTGTCCTCATGTCCACGAGCGTCTGAAATGGTTTTTCCATCTGTCGGACCCATCTTTTAAACTCCCGTTGGGTGTCAAAGTCTCCGTGTTCAGTTAGGTCAATCCCCGCTGAAAACGCCTTCCCAGCACCCTCAATGATTACGACCCGAACGTCATCATTTTCGTCGAGTTCTCGAAGAGCGTCATCGAGATCGTGGGCTAATCCCGTGCTGAACGTGTTCATCGCCTCCGGGCGGTTAAGCGTGATCGTCGAAATATGCCCGTCGATGTCTACCGTGACGGCCTCATAAGCCATAGGAAGAACCACACGTCGGAAGAAAATAGTTGTTCAGGGCTCTGAGGGCCGTGTCGAGATGAGATACGATCGGAGCGCACAAGCGATTCAATTTCTCTCAAAAACAAGTCACGTAGCAGCTAGCTGGTGTTCACGACTGAGATTCGAGAGACCGAGGACGATGATCATCGCGACGAATTGGAAGACCAATCGAGTGCGATCAAGTGGATTCTGGTGTCCTGTTTCGGCTATCAGGGCTTCTCGAACGCGAAGTTCGGCCGGATCGAGTGCCACGAGGCGATCAACGCGTTTGCGCGGGAGATTCTGTTAGAGACGAAGGCAGTGCTCGAGGAGAACGGGTGGCGGATTGTGCATGGCATCGTCGGTAGCGTGTGGGTGACACCGATAGAGGGGGAGGAACAGATGTCGTTGTCTGCGCTTGCATCGGAGATTTCTGATGCGGTGGAGATTCGGCTTGAGCATGAAGCCCACTACGACTGGATATCGTTCGTTCCGTTGAGTGATTCGGATGCGGGTGCATTGACGAAGTACTTCGGAAAGGTGGCTGGGGAGGATGAGTACAAGTATCGGGGCCTCGAGTGTCGCCAGCGGAGTACGCCGTCGTATATCGATGAGGCACAGAAAGCGTTGATTCGAGCGGTGGATGCGTATCGTGATCCAGAGGCGGTTTGTGAGGAGCTGCGGTCGTGGGTCGATCGACTCGAGCGTGGGGCGGTCGATCCGAGTGATTTGGTCATCACGAATCGGGTTTCGAAGGAGAAGGAGGACTACACCCAATCGACGCGGAGTGTGGCGGCGCTAGAGCGAGCGGCTGATCTGGGGTTGGCTCGCGCGCCTGGACAGAGTGTGTCGTACGTGGTGGTGGATGATGCGAAGGACTCGCGAGAGCGGGTGCTGTTGGCGGGTGAGGAGTTAGACGAGTATGATGTTGAGTTTTATCGGGAGTTGCTGGTTCGTGCAGCAGCGAGTGTGTTGTCACCGCTTGGATGGCGCGAATCGGATATTGAGGAGGAGCTAAGGCAGTATACCGAGTCAAGTTTGGTGTCATTCGGTTGAATATTTCTTCATTGGGTGATGGGATACCATTCGATTTCTAGAGGACGTCTTTGAGCGTAGAAATCGACCCCAATTGATGCGTTATACTTTACGAGAGTTGAACTTAGTCTGCTTGGAGGAAGACGACGTTTGCCCGTCCGACAGCATCGAAATCCCGAAGACGATACGTAAGTTCACGGATACGAGCCGCATCTCCCCGACAGAAAATACTCTCTAAACACCACTCCCCTTGATGAGTATGAGACATAGTGTCGATGATATCTTGGAATTCGTGTTGAATGCTGTGGAGGTCGCCGATGACAAGTGTGTGTTCGTAATCGAACGCAATCATCGCCACGACCTCTCCCTCAATATCCGCCAACGTCGTATGTCGTTCGACGTATTCTTGTATTGCTTCTCGAACGGCTCGCGAGCGCGATTCCATTCCTTGCTCTTCCCAGGTCTCGTCGAACTCGTCCAGCACCTCCTGTGGAATATTGATACTCGTTCGCATACACCCACTTGGTTCGGAGGACATTTATTCGAAGTTATTATGACTTTTCCAATTCGGTCGTACCAATCAACCGTTGAAACCCCTTTCATCGATCCGAATTTTGGGAGTTACTGGTTCGTCAGATGGATACAGGACAGTACTATCGCCGTATTACGGAACACCCGATTCGGTCATAACAACCCTCATGACCTGTCTCTCGTTACGTTTCGACAATGGCAATTCAAATCGGCGTGCTGCTCGCGGTGGCTGGCCTTGCTGTGTTCCATAGTCTCGAACCGGGACACGCCTGGCCGGTCGCTGGCATCTGGGCGTTGAATCAGGACAATCGCTGGCGAAGCAGTATCGGGAGCGGGCTAATGCTCTCGCTCGGCCATATTCTCGCTGCAAGCCTTTTTCTTGGCGCGTTCTCCCTCCTGACGACTATATTCCCCCTCCACCAGTACACTTCCTACATCCGGATTCTCGCCGGGCTCGCGCTCTTCTACCTCGCTTACCGTCTCTACACTCACTCGCACGATCATGACCACGAGCACGCCCATGGTGACGACCCCGACCACAGTCATGACCACTCACATGGGACAGACCATACTCACTCACACGAGGGCGACTACGATCGCGGATACAACCACGACCATAGTCACGGCGACGCGGGTCACAGTCACGGGATGTTCAGCGGTGCACTCTCGGAGTTTCAGATTGGGGACGGAACGGGTCTGGTAGGTGTTGCTGCGTTTGCGTTCTTGCTCGGACTTGTCCACGAAGAAGGGTACGCACTCGTCGGCTTCTGTGCGGGAACGTTCGACTGTATTCCGATCGCACTCACCTACGCTGTTTGTATCGTCATCACCATTACCTCACTCGTCGTCCTCACCACAGCTACCGCCGCTCGGTTCGCCGAACGCCTCGAAGGTGGTCTCGCGGACTATCTTCCCGCTCTCAGTGCATTCGTTCTCGGATTCACGGGAGTCGTCTTCGTTCTCGAGGGTCTCGGCATCCTCCACATTCTCCCCTAATCGCAAAAGGGTACAGTGCTAGAAGTGCCAGTGCGTTCAGAGTCATCGTCCTTGACTTTGGGTGTTTACCCGCTAGGCGCTCGGTCCACCAGCATTCTTGTCCTGTGCATTCTCTGAATTAGATTGAATCAAAAAATCGATTATATGCGCCTAATGAGGGCTTTTATTAGTGAGTAGCGATGAACCAAGATGATGGATGAGCACCTAGACAGGTTTCGACGAGCAACATGGGCAAACCTTCTAGGGAATACCCTCAAAATGTCATCGAAGGGGCGGTGGGGGTAGCTTTCGGGAGTACTGCATTGATCGCGAACGCCGGTCATTCAGTCGCCGACCTCGCTGCAAGTGGCGTTGTCCATATTTGGGGTCCGACCGCGTTTGAGCCACTTGACACCACCCATCAGCATGGTCACGACCGATTTGAGCCACTCACTGCGCTCATCGCTGGTGGTGCACTTGTTCCACTCGGCGGGATTCTTCTCTACGAAAGTGTCGAAAAATACCTTCGTGGGAACGAAGCAACGTTCAGTATCTTCCTCGTTGGTGCGCTTCTCTTCTCGATGGTCGATATGTATGGGACCTACCGATATACCGAGCGTCTCAATCAGATCGTGAACTCATCGAGTCTCCATTCGCTTGCTAGAGATTGTCTCAACTATTTTTATACGATTATCGCTGCACTCGTCGGAGTGCTCGGAGTGTGGGCGGGATACCCGGTTCTCGATCCAGTTGCCGGTGCGCTCATTAGCTTAGTTGTTATGAAAGAGGGCGTTGAGTTGGCACGCGAAAATGTTTCATACCTATTGGATCGTGCGCCGCCGAAAGAGACCCAGGAACAGATTCTCGCGACAATTGAGGACCACCCGGATGTTCATGGTGTGCATGACGTCGCGATGTATTATTCAGGAACTGACATCGAAGTCGAATTTCATGCTGAGATCGATGCGGATCGACCCTTCGAGGATGCCCATGCTCTTGAAACAGATCTCATCCAAACCTTCAGCGAGAGAATGGTGTCAGCGATGTCCATGTTCATCTCGACCCATCCTCGTGAATCGACTCGGGCTCAAGTCCGGGGCCATTCTCATACACTGACTGTAAATAGGAATTCGTTCGTACCGCTGTTTCGAGAATTACACCACAACACATTTTCACTGCTATTCCAAACAGCACTCCAATAGTGATTCGTCAGGAACGACTAGATCCGATATCACACGCACGTCATAGATAAGAGACATGAATCATGAGATTTCGACACGCCATCAGTAGTTCACTAGTCGTTGTTGGGCTTACAGCTGCGATTACCCCGGTTGCTGCCCATTCGGGAACGACGCACGCAGAAACGCCACATGAGATACTCTTTTTTGCCTTCATCGGTGGGATCTGTGCAATAATTAGTGCGGGTCTGGCCATGCACCGCGATATTTTACCGCATCCACTCATTGGAATACTTCTCACGGGAGGTGCTATTACTGCCGTCTTTGGGGGGGATCGGCCTCGTCGAAATCCAGGTTGTCGGTCAAACGCCACCGACACTTACCGCGTTCTATCCCGTTTTGACCCTTCTCCTGGCTGGAATCCTTGCTATCGGCGGATTCCTTTTCATTCGATTCAAATATCCGATGAAGCCTCAGTACGCATTGCTCTGTGTGTTGCTAGCAGGATGGATTGGATATCCCACGGTGATGCCGAATCAAGGATACTACAATCCACTCGGATATGGTCTTGTTTTGACCCTCCCGTTCCTCATCGCGTATCTCATTTGGACTGAAGCGCGGGGTGTCCTCCAGAGTCTCCGGTTACAAACGATACCGAAGGTAGTTGGAATAGGAGCTGGATTGCTAATGAGTATCTTCTTTGCATTCTCCGCGGGGACGATGAGCTTCAATCCTGATTCGGGGGTTAACGCACCAACGGAGGCGTTTTTCATTCCTTACCAGGTGGCGAGCCCATTGGTTGTCTGGCCTGCGGTTGAATGGTACTTCCCGTCGATTCCCTTTACTGGCTATCTCTCGGTTGGTACCTTGGTGCTGATGCTTATTTTGGGAGGGTTGATTGGTTTAAACGTCGCTGTGGTGGTTCAGCAATGGAGTACCGCAGGCTCTGTGGCTGGCAAACAGCTCTTTTCGGGGTCGCTCGCTGCATCTGGAGCGACCGCGTGTTGTTGCTGTGCGCCAGCCTTCTATGGCGTTCTTAGTGTGCTGTTCGGTACAGCTGTCACTCCGGTTTACTGGTCGTTCATGATCCCGTCGTCTCCGGTCGGCAGTACATTCTTTGCGGCGAGCGTTCTCCTCCTTCTTGGGAGTTTTCTCCAGTCAACAGGCGTGTCTCAGAGTACGGCGAATTCGTCGATAACTCCCGCAAATTGAGTGAACTGCTCGTAGAATCACATTCACAACAGGGGCAAAAACCATGACTGCCTTTCAGCGTGAACTCTTTCCGCAATTCCAACATCGGATAATACCGTCTCATTCATAATTAATATCTGATTATGAGTGGCCGAAACTTATCTACGGATCGGTACGCCATTGGCATATCCAGCAATGCCCAAGACAAGTCGTCGGTCCCGACGAGCCGTTCTGCTCTCCAGTGGTACCATCGCGATAACTGCCCTCGCGGGTTGTACGGGTGGATCGAAGGAGAATAAGAAAGAGAATTCAGAAAAGAACGGTGGTAGTGGTAGTCAAAAAGAAATCCAACTTGGTGCAAAGAAGGAGGGTTGGATGGGTCGTGCACCTGATTCAATCAAGGGTAAGAAGAACCCAACCCTCTCGTTGGAACCGGGTCAAAAGTACAAGCTCACCTGGAAGAACCTCGATGGTCTCGAACACGAACTCATGCTCTTAGATAAAAACGGCGAAGAACTCAAAAAGAGCGATGATGGCGAAGAGAAAGGCAAGACGGTTACAATGACGTTTACGGCATCGAAAAAGATGGCGAAGTATAAGTGTGAATATCATCCGAAAACGATGCGCGGTGAGATCAAACTCACGAATAGTAAGTAGCTAAATCAAGCGAGTACTTGTCTCGCTCTACTGTTTGTCCTTCCCCTTCATCGTCGTTGGATGGTATTTGCACCGGTATCGCTTCATTTTCGGCGTTGCAGTGAACGTGACTGATTTCGTCCCCCCGTTCTTCACCATCCTTTGTCTGTTCAAGGATATTCCCATTGGCATCAAGAATCTGGAGCCGGTGTTCGACCCCATCGAGATCGGTCCACGATATTTTGTACTTTGTCCCTGGTTTGAGCGTTAGTGTGGTATTCTTCTTGCCTTGTATCGAACTAGGTGACCGTCCCACCCAGCCAGGAACCTTTCCTCCGAGACGAATTTCGGTTTGATTCTGTGTGCTTGTCAGCCCTTGCTGGATTTTGGGTTGTGCAGTCGTCGTAATCGATAGGGCCATTAGACGAGCTGTGGTGCGTTCCGCATCGCGATCGCCACGAATTGCTATGTAACCGTCATTTGATATATTCTACGACACGGGCCATCCCGGATTCTAGGTGATAGAGGTTGTGACAGTGGAACAGCCAGTTGCCGGGATTGTCCGCGAAAAAGTCGAACGTCACCGACCCCATGTGACCCGGCACGATAACCGTATCCTTCATTACGTCCGCGACCCGGAAGAAATGCCCGTGGAGGTGCATCGGATGAAGCACTGGACTTCGATTCGTCATCTTCACGCGGACGTGTTCTCCTTCCCGGATCTGTAACGGATCAGCGTCGGGGTATGCTTGCCCATCGATGAGCCAGCCATACGAACCGCCCATCTCAGGCGATAGCGTCAGGTCGAACATCCGATCGGGACTTCCACGGAGTTGCTTCGGGAGCTGCTTTGCTCGCAGATCGCTATACTGGAGTGTCCGCCCCCACGATTTGAGACCAGCTGGTGACCCCGACGTATTACCATACCGAAGGATTGCACGAGCCGGCTGTTCGTCGCCGTCGACTGCCTCCCCTCGTATTTCCCATGCACCGGGATTCGTCGCTTCGACGATGGCATCGTAGCGTTCGCCCGCACCGAAAACGAACGAATCGACCGGGACGGTGTCAACGGGTCGCCCGTCAGTGTGCGATATTCGTAGTTTGTGACCGGCAATACCGACACGGAACGCAGTCGCACTGCTGGAATTAATAAAGCGTAGGCGGACCCGTTCTCCCTCCTTGACGTCGAATGTTGCGGGATCTTCCGGGAGACAACCGTTCACGAGCAAGCCAGCATACGATGGCCGTCGGTCACCCATCATACCATCCATTCCACCACCACCCATACCACCCATTCCACCACCACCGCTCGACGATCCCTCAAGTGGTTCAGGTGCATGGGTGAGATAGTCGTCGAACACGACGATATATTCGTGGTCGTACTCGACAAGTGGCGACTTTTCTTCGATCACGAGCGGTGCATACAACCCGCGGTCGAGTTGGAGGCCAACGTGACTGTGGAAGAAGTACGTTCCCGCCGGTTCCGCCCGGAACTTGTACGAGAATGTTTCATCGGGCTGGATCGGCTGTTGGGTGACGTTCGGCACACCATCCATACTGTTGGGGACCGGAAGGCCATGCCAGTGGACCGTGGTTTCTGTGGGGAGACGGTTCTGCAAGTCGACGCGAACGATGTCGCCTTCGGTGGCACGGAGTTCGCTGCCGGGGAATAACCCGTTGTATAGCCAGTTCTGTGCCGACGAAGAGGCCGGTGACACCGTTCCGGGAGATGCAGTCAGAGTTGTTTGCACGTCCGGGTTGCCCGACACCGTTGTCCGTGGGGCAACTGTCTTTTCGTTGTCGAGCGAGGGGGCGGAACTGGAGGTACAGCCGGCGAGGGAACCAATTCCTACGACACCGAGCCCACGGAGGAGGGCGCGTCGCGAGAGACGTGAATCGTCCGTCATTGATCAGCGTACGAACTGAAGCATAATAAGGGGCAGTATTGGGGATATCATGAAAGGTTCTGAAAGAAGGCCTAAATGTGAACTAGGGGATATTTATGCGGTCACCGCAGAGAACGGGACCGACCGGATCTGGTCAAACCAAGTGCCAATCACCAGCAGGATAACTCGTCAGTACTCGGCAGTGGCCACATCTAACACACGGTCAAATCGATCGCGAACGTCTTCGGCGATATCGTCGAGGGCTGGGTTCTCGACGACGCTCAGCAGAGTATTGGGGTCAACGGCGCTAACGACCACATCGCTGTCGTCCTTGTAGACGACGACGTTACAGGGCAGCAATGCGCCAAGATCGCGTTCGGCGTCCAGTCCTTGCTCGGCTAGTGGTGGGTTACACGCGCCGAGGATGCGGTACTCCGGATATCCCTCGAGGTCGAATTTTTCTTCGAGTTTCGCTTGTAGGTTGATGTCGCTCAGCACGCCGAACTCCTTGGCTTCTAGTGCGTTGACGGTCGAGTCGATAACATCTTGAAACGGACCATCGAGTCAGGGGTCATCGTGTAACTCATAACCATCTCACGGTTCGTCCGCCGATAATATTGTGTTTAAGGCACAATCGTGATGGCTGCGAATATGTATTTGAAACGCCATGATAAAATTGCAACGTGCGACGAAGTTACGTTCTCATGGGACAAGAATCAGCAACTCGATATAATTCATCAGTCGTTGTAGTACTAGATGTAAGGGTGAACTAAACATGACTCTCGCACACCGACTCGAAACAAGAACTGCGACGCTGGCCACTCTCGCGACGACGCTCCTCACAACGACGACAGGAACGGTCGTCGCTCACACCAACGGGGCTATCGGCGGCGCCCACTCGTGGGGCGGTCACATGTGGGGTGACGGCTGGATGGTTGGTCCCGAGTGGATGGGTCTTTGGGGACTCCTTTGGATGGGCGTCTTCATTGCGATACCTCTTGCACTCGTGTACCTCGCTACGCGCCGCGAGACCGAGCGCAAAACAGACTCCGCAGCGGCGGTACTTCGAGAGCGATACGCCCGCGGCGAGATCGACGACGATGAGTTCGAACTGCTACGAGCGAAACTCTCGTAGCTCAGCCTGTTATTTCGACCGCGGGGCTTGTTCCAGCGGACAGTGATGCGTTACCCCTCGTGACCAGTAGGTCGTGGTTGATTCCAAAAGGAGCAGTACCCGAAAATGAAGACGCCCCCACACGCCTGCGCTTCCATTACTACCTGAATAAAACTGATTCGACTTCGACACCATCGAATCGGATTCAAGTGCAATTCTAACCGGTGTAGTGGTTTCGACCCATTCAGTCACAAAAATTCTTTGTCGGTCGGCGATATGCTGAAGATGAGATATCAGTAGAGGCTTAGTCCGCTGGCTGGGTGTGTTCGCCGTGTTCTTCCGTGGATTCGGACCGGTGGAGCCAGTAGAGGAACAGGAAGAATCCAGTCGCCAGTACGTTCAGCACCATTTTGTAGTTCATCTCGATTTTGACCTCGGCGATTTTGGCGGTCGAGGGGTCCGGGATAAGCCCGGCACCGAGGAACAGAAAGTGAATGACAAACCCAGTGAAGACTGCTGCGACGAAAATCATCCCCGAGAGGATGGCCGCGAACTTCGCTCCGTAGTATTCCCGATAGGCGTCCATTATTGGTGGGACGATGAGGTCTGCGTAGATGTAACTCAGGACGCTCCCGAATGGGAGACCATTCGTCCAGAGGACGGTACCGAACGGAACGTTTCCAACCGAACACACGAAGGTAGCGACACCGATGACAGCACCGACCACTGCGGTCCAGAAGATGTACACCGGCACGCCGAATATCGGTCCGGAAAAGACCGACGTCCAGACTTGCTTGGGAATGAATCCGGCGATAAGACCGGCGAAGATGAATCCGATGGCGATTTCGTCCCAGAGCATCCCCCACTCTTTCCACTGTTTGTCGGCAAGCGCCTTCCATCCGGAGAGCGACGTCGCCTGCTCGCGGATAGTCGTATTGACTTCTTCGGGATCGAAACTCTCCTTACACGACTGCGAGCAGAAATAGTAGGTTTGCCCGTCGTGTTCGGTCGAATAGTCGGTCTCCTCTGGGTTGACGTCCATTCCACAGACCGGATCTTGTACAGTTGGACTTCCTTCGTCGAGGACGTTCTGTCGGGCTTGATCGAGAACCTCGTCTGGCACGAGATAGATGAATCCGAAGGCCATCAGCCCGATGAGCATGAACCCACCGATGATGTCCGCCGCGAGGAACTGCCACCCGAGAAGGATCCAAATGACTGCGCCGATCTCGATGACGAGGTTCGTCGATGCAAACATGAACGCGCCGATGGTGGCCGCTGCAGAGCCACCTTTTTTGAACAAGTTCTTCGCCGTGGCGATGGCGCTATAGGAACACGACGAGGAGATGAACCCAAAGAGCGACCCGTAGCCAATCTCACGTAGGCCATTGCCCTCTAGTAGGTCTGCGACTTCTTCGTCTGACGTCCACGCCTCAACGCCTCCTGCAATGGCGAAGCCGATCACGAGCGCCCACCAAGTGATCCATGCCATGGCGACAGTCGTCGTCGCCGCATGTTTCGTACTCTCCACGAAGAACGTTCCCAACGGCTTCGAAGTTGTGAATACTCCGATACCGATGGTCACGAGAGCGATAGCGACAAGGATCGCATATTCTTTTTTCTCCATACAAAGCACTACGGGAGTCCCACCTAATCGTGTTCTGTCTAATACATTGGTGGTGAAAACGGACGAATAAACCCATCCACTAACTATGTAGTGGATCCTACTTTGTTTTCCAAAGCGTGGGTGGATTTGACCCACGTTTCCACGGGGACCAATGCTGATTATTCGGCAAAATAATCCACTCAGAAGCCCAATTACGGCAATTTCAAAGACTTCGAGTTCGAACGAAGAATCCTAGGCAGAGAAACCCCAATACTGCCGTATCCGAGTCACAATCATCCCTATCTGTGTGTGAGGACAGTTTCTCTCGTGAACTCTATTCTTCTTCGGTGACGACAACGTCCAAACCATACTATCTGCCTACATTGATGCCCGTTATCAAGGAGAAATCGTTTGCATTTTCAGAGGGCTCTCGGCAGTAACATTCGTTGAAAAATTCTCAAACTAGATACTATTTGACTCATTCCCGATTGTTGTTTTCCCTCTGCAGGCGGTTACGGCGCGTATCGAATTCTTCTTCGGATAGGTCACCCCGAGCGTATGCTAATCGGAGTTCTTCGAGTGCTGGGTCAGCTCTCAAGTTATCTCCTTTAAAGGCACGATAGAGAAGATAACCACCTCCGAGCAGAATAATCAGTGGAATGAGCATCATGACCCATCCCCAGATCGGAGTGACTCGACCTCCATATCCTGGGCCCATCATCCACCCACCCATTAGCGGGAATGCGAACAGCATCATCACCACTGGGATGAGAAGAATGATCGCGAGAACGATGAGGACGATTCGAACGACCGAACCACTTTGATCTGCTGTGGTCATAGGTCCACATAGGTTCTATAATCACTTACAAATTCTCTCGATGGCGAGCGGACCGATATGATATATATTTAAAAATAAGAGGGGGAAAAGAGTGAGCCTCGGAGGAGCTAGTATAATTGGTTCACAACGCGTGCGACGAACGTTCCACTCAAACCGAATCGTCGGGCTCGTGTTTGTCGGCCATCCGATCGGCTTCAGCCTCGTATCGTTCTTGCAGATCTGGATCATCAACGGCTTCGAGGTTGGTGGGTGAGACATCCTTCGCAGCAGTCACCGAATCCATGTCCACCGCTTGTGCAGCGAGTTCCCGCCGGAAGATCCGGTCGCCATCGGGGGTTGCGTACTTGAGGATGATGAGGTCACGATTGTTGTAGCCACGTTCGACGAGCCACACACGGATTTCCTCAGTTTCACTTGACATAGTGTTAGTGATGGGAACCACGGTGTTAGGCAGTTCGGTAATCGTAGTGATCTTATAATTTACATCATATTGGCGGTTCATGACCTGTGGGTGATACAAATGGCGTTGAAAAGTGAAAACCCGTACTGCTATAACCGAACCACAAACATCTCTGTCTGTGTGTGAGGACAGTTCCCCCCGTAAAATCCTATCCCTCCTGGGAGACGAACACGTCCAAACCATACTAGCGGTTACGAGTGAACAATCCATGTCCGCGAACGAACTGAGCGATACCTGTGGTATTTCACTACCTACTGTGTATAGACGCATCCAAGAACTGGTCGAATACGACCTGCTTTCCGAACAGAACAAAATAGCACCCGACGGAAATCACTATAAGAAGTACGAAGCGGCAGTCGAGCGGATCGATGTACAACTGCAACAAGGAACGTTCGCCGTAAACATCGAAGAGCAGCCACCAACAGATGCACCGGATCGTTTCAATCGACTGTGGAGCGATATCCGGAGGGACGATTCATAATGCACCAGGGTCTCATCGCAGCGAAAATTGTCGTTATGATACTTGGTGTTCTTATCGCGCTCCAAAGCTATCGCGCATATAGGCGATACGAGAACCAACCGATGCTCTTTCTCGCCATCGGATTTGTGATAATTAGTATTGGTGCCGTGATCGAAGGCATACTGTTCGATATCGTCAATATGTCGATTTTCTATTCGGGCTTGATTCAGTCCATAATCGTCATTATCGGTATGGGATTTATCCTGTACTCTCTCTACTACCAACCCTCGTAGATGTGTAGCATTTTTTTGACGACGTCCCCTCTTTCGTCGAACCGTCCCTCTAGCCGCTGTGAAACCGATATTTTCGATAGTAAACTTCGCTTATCGGACTTAAACGTACGGTCGATTTGAATGTACAATATTTCTAATTTTAATGTTGATATTAAACGTTTCGGTGATATTCGTTCTATGAAGTCACTCGTCGTGGATTATACATTTTCCCTTCGTTTGCCGCAGTGACGCAACCGTATCATTGCGCGAGATACCCGTCATGGAGCGACAGTACTGCCAATCCGACGATAATCTCGACCGTGAGAAACTATGGATTCCAATAAAAAATTCATCACACGACGATCGGTTTTGGGAGGTACAGCCCTCACACTCACAAGTCTCGCAGGTTGTACGGGATTAGGTGGGTCATCAAACGAATCGACGACAACAACCGCATCTACAACGCGAACGACGACAAATCAGACCACGACACACCGTCGTACGACAACTACTTCGGAGACACAAACGGCAGAAACGACTGAAACGACTGACACGACTGAAACAACCGAAACGACGACCAGAGAGAAACCGGGATACAAGGATTATCACTGGCACGGCGAGTTATTCTTCGAAATCGATGGGAAGCTCGTCGATTTCACGCAGCCGAAATACTTCCTCGATAACATCGAAAAGCAACACCCTGAGACGGTGTATTTTCACTTCCACAAGTCCGCACACGGCCCGAACGAGTGGAGTAATGAGAAGAAAGTCATCACGCTCGAACGTGGTTTGAATCTCTTGCCGGGCATCTCATACAAAAAACAGGGTGGAAATCACGTCATCGGATATGACGGGACGACGTATCAGGATGGCCGCTCTGGAGTCGACATCACCATCCACGAGCGAACCGAGGAAATCGACCCGACGAAATACGAGGTCCAACACGCGGACCAGTACTGGGTCCACATCTCGACTGGACGTAAATCGGGCACCAGTGGTGATACGCGGTCAGGGCTGCTCATGTTCGACATTAATAATCGCCGGTTGGATTTCACCGCATCGAAATACCAGCGTGCTGGAACGAAGCAATTCCAGTTTGCAAACAGCAACCCCCCGTACTACGGGTGGACGAACACGGGAGAGCCAATTACGCTCGCGGAGGTGTTCGACCAACTCCCGGATATTTCGTACTCGAATCGTGGTGGTCATACTATCAAATATTCCAGCAGTGACCGATACGATGGGATATATAAATCACGGATGAGCGGAACGGAGATCAGCATTCGACAGCGCGCGACCGATATCGACCCAACCTCGTACCAGTTGCAGGATGGCGACATCCTTTGGGTCTACGTTCACACCGATGCTGCGCCGGATAACGAGCACTGAGAAATTTAAACCAGATGACAAACTACACCCTCTCATTCAAACCAGCAATCGGACTGTACGGACAACACGACCCAAGCGCAGTGCTCTTCGAAGATGGTGAGGCCGTCTACGGTATCGAAGAAGAACGCCTCTCTCGGGATAAACACGCATCGCACTCGTTCCCAACGAACGCCATCCGTGCGTGTCTTGACTATCGAGACCTCGAACTCGGTAATCTCTCGAAAATCGTCCTTCCCTATGACCCGTCGCTCCAATCGAAGATTCTCGACCACTATCTTCGTGACATCGTTCGACTCGATGGACTGAGCACAAAAGCCCGTCACATCGAATGGCTCGTGAAATCACAGGTTCGAGGACGATTTTTCCCCACCAATCACGTAGAATCTCGACTGGCGGACATCGGGACGCCAGTTCCCCCAATCGTGACCAGATCTCACCATGCGTGTCACGCTGCTAGCGCATTCCATCCATCCGGATTGGATGAAGCGGTGATTCTCACAGTGGATGCCAAAGGCGAGTACGATTCCACAGTCGTCTGGCACGGAGATGAACACGGACTCACTCGAATCCGAACGTACGACCATCCCAACAGTCTCGGCCTCTTTTTCGCGGTCGTCACCGAGTATCTCGGGTATCGGATGTTCAACGGGGAAGGGAAGGTAATGGGTCTTGCCCCGTACGGTGAGGAGAACGAGGCCATTGAGAGTGCACTTCGGGATCTAATTACACCCGGAGTCAACTACGACGTGACGGAACTGACCAAGCGGTGGGGGACGGATTACGGCGTCAGAAGACTCGAGGAGTATCTTGGTCGACCACGGAACGACACACCGGGAGAGTTCGATCAATGGCAGAAGGATTTCGCTTACACTGCACAAAAGCTCCTCGAAGAAACCGTTCTCGATATGGCCACAACGTATGCCAATCACATCGGTACGAGGAACGTCGCGCTTGCTGGAGGGGTTGCGCTGAATTGTAAAATGAACATGCGTCTCATCGAATCGAATGACATCGAGAACGTGTTCATTCAACCGGTCGCTAACGACGCTGGATTAGCGCTCGGTGCAGGCTGGCTCGACCAGTCGCCATCGGCTGTTCCACAGATGACGAACGTTTATCTCGGCTCCGAGTATGAAACGGACGAAATCGTGAACCTACTGGAGACGAACAAAGTCAGCTACAAGCGTCCCGATAACCTCGAACGGTACGTCGCAGAGCAGTTGGCCGACGGATCGCTCGTCGGATGGTTCCGCGGCCGCTTAGAGATGGGACCCCGCGCACTCGGGAGTCGAAGCATCCTCGCTGATCCTCGCTCAATTGCCTCTCGTGACCGAGTAAACGAGTTCGTCAAGCATCGGGAAGAGTGGCGACCGTTCGCACCGTCGATGCTCGAAGATGCCGCCGAAGAGTATCTCGTAAACGGTCGACCCGCACCGTTCATGATTACTGCGTCTGATGTGCGACCTGAGAACAAAAATCATATCGAAGCGGTACTTCACCCAGCAGACGATTCGACGCGGCCCCAGACTGTGCGCGAAGATCAGCACCCACAGTATTACCGACTAATAGCTGAATTCGGTAATATCACTGGCGTTCCAGTCGTCCTCAATACATCGTTCAACGATCACGCCGAACCGATCGTTGAAACACCAGCACAAGCGCTCAAGGACTTCTACGGAATGGGCCTCGACGTCCTCGTTCTCGAAGACGTGGTCGTTGAGAAAGAGACCTGACTCCCATCGACACGCCACTGGTGACTATCTGCTAATGACGATAGATAACGACGATTCGAAGAAATCATCAGTAGGGGAGGTGGTCTCGGTATCGTTCTCGAAACGAACTTGAATGACTCACTTTCAGCACCGACATATCGTATACAATCGAGAACCGGTATCAACACCGCACCCGTAGTGTTGACGAGGGGGGAAAGAATGGCCGTTGGAGCGGTTAGTGTCATTAGCAATCAAATCTCCACTGTCGTATTAGCTACCGGGTCGCTCCAAGAGGTCGGGCAATTTATTCTCGAATGGGCGTGGGATATTTGGTGGGCACTCGTTCTCGGATTCACCATTTCAGGCGCGATTCAAGCCTATGTCTCACAAGAACGTATGGTTGAACTCCTCGGTGGCCGTGGGAGCCGTGAGATTGGTTTAGGTGCCTTTTTCGGATTTCTCTCGTCCAGTTGCTCGTTCGCTGCGATCGCCACCACGAGAACGATTTTCAAAAAGGGAGCCTCGCCCGAAGCATCACTCGCTGCATTTCAGTTCGCATCCACAAACTTGGTTATCGAAATCGGCCTCGTGATGTGGATTCTTCTCGGCTGGCAGTTCGTCATCGCCGACTTCCTTGGTGGTGTCTTTCTCATCCTTCTTTTTGCTGCGATAACGAAGTATCTCGTTCCGGACTCATGGTTCGAGAGTGCTCGTGACCATCCCGACGAAACGGGTGGCGGGATGCAGATGGATACGATTCTATCGTTGTTGTTGCGAGTTCCGAAACGACTGCTCTCATCTACGAATATTTCTGAACCTGAATCTTCTCGTGGAGAACACGAGCACGCTCAGGATCACGCCCACACGGACCACGACGAGATGCAACCGGAACCTAGCTGGAAGTATGCGTTTCGTCGGGCGATTCACGAATGGAAGATGGTCTGGAGCGATATCATCGTCGGATTCATCATTGCCGGTTTCATTGCCGCGTACGTTCCACAATCGGCATGGACGCAATTGTTCTCGCTCGCTCCACAAGGAACGTTTGCGTGGGTCGCACTCGGTAGTCTTATCGGTGTGATCGTAGGGATTGTGACGTTCATTTGTTCGGTCGCTAACGTCCCATTCGCACTCGTCCTCTGGAGTGCGGGAATTCCGTTCGGCGGCGTTCTCGCGTTCATTTTCGCGGATCTGATCGTCCCGCAAATCGTCAATATCTATCGGAAATACTACGGCCTCCGGATGGCCGTTACCCTCTTTGTTTCCATCTTCTTCGTTGCCTTTGTCAGCGGAATACTCATCCACTACCTGTTCGTCGGACTCAATCTTGTTCCACAAGCTACCACGGGCGGTGCTGTGCCGGGAACGTACACGCTCGTCCTGAACGTGTTGTTTACTCCGCTCTTCCTTGCTCAGGTGTACGTCACGTATATCGAACCGCGCCGTGGTTCTCGTCCGATGTCGGCAGAATCGTGATCCCGACTATCGTTCTCGGGAGTGAACGACCTCGAACGCAAGGACTGTATCTCTCGATACCGGCTAACAGGTTCGTTTGACATAAAGACGAATAGTTGAGAGCCTCCGTCTGTTCGTCTCAGGCACCGGTCTATACAGACGATAAGCAATCGCGAGAAGGCCGTTGCCCCCAACTTTGAGCGATCGGAACGATCCAGACAGAGAAACCAGTAAGCCGGTTCGTAGTGGAGTAGAATGTATGGGGGAGCATTCAGACAACGGCGACCGCAACATCGAGCCAGATAACGAATCGCAAAGCCATATGCCAAGCGGTCACTCTGCAATCGGGGGATTGGCACTCCACAGCGACGGCTTCCAATTAGTCCCATCGGAAACACGCTTTGAGGCCGATGAATCCAACGACTGGTCATTTCAGATCGTCACTGAAAATGGAGCGGCGGTAGCCGAATTCGAGGAAGCACATGGGGAAGCACTCCATTTGATAATCATCCGACGGGATCTGACCCATTTTCAGCATCTTCATCCTGAGATTAGCTCGGAAGGACGATGTCGAGTAGAGGACTTTTCGTTGCCAGTGCCTGGCGTATACCGTGCGTTTGTTGATGCCGTCATTGACGGCCAGTCGATGACGCTTGGGTTCGACCTGTTCGCACCTGGGACAGCAACTGTTGAAGAACGTCCTGACACGTCACACCATGCTTCTTGTGAGGGATACGAAGTCGAATTGCTCACAGACACTGTCACTGCCACCGAGCCTACGCAATTGCTGTTTGAGGTCCAACGGGCTGATGGTTCCGTAGCAGACCTGGAACCATATCTCGGAGCACGCGGTCATCTCGTCGCCCTTCGCGAGGGAGATCTCGCCTACCTCCACGTGCATCCGAAGGAAACCACTTCCCAACCAGGTTGTGTCGAATTCGATGCCACCTTTCCAACACCTGGCCGCTATCGCCTTTTCCTCCAAGTAAAGCCAGATGGTGAACTGATTTCGACCGCCTTTGATGTTCGTATTGACCACTGATCCTCAAGGGATATTCCGTAGTTTTCCTCCAAGATTTCGGAAAAAGAATTCGCGTTGAACTGGTCTCATCACTTCCATGCTTGTGGACCAAAAATACTGCTAATGGAGCCGTCACGCATCACTACGGCTTTACTGTGTCATGTCGTCGTTTTCGATACCGGTCTGCTTACGCAGACATCATGCTTCGGCAACTTTCGGCGCAGTTTTCGAGGACATCGGCACAGAGTTGGCAGTGATCCGAATCGTGGCGGGAACACTCTTCGGCACATTCTTCGCATGCACCTGCACAGACTTCTGCCAACTCGGCACTGTAGTTGGAGCTTCGCGCCATGAATCGGGCGTGAAGACTCGCCGTGTCAGCGACATCGCGGCAAAGTCGCAGACACTCGGCCATTCCTTCACCCTCACCAGCACATTCATCCGCACACCATTCGCATACCTCTGCCGCCTCGAGGCAGTTTTCGATACAATCGCTGGTTTCGTCGTCTACGTGATCAATTTTCGAGATTGTTTCTGATAGTGCCATTGCGTTCTCTTATTGAGGACCTATCTTTTCCCCCGTTGTTGCTAACAGATCAAAGCGAGACTCTATCCAATCCGGGAAGGTGAAAGTACGCACATAAAAAACACCTAACGGTATCGCTTGAAAGCAGCGACACTCTTTCCCCTCTAGCAAGTGGATGTGGAATACATGGTGGAACTCGATGAGACCGATACAGAGATACTACGGTTATTGATGGATGATGCACGTCGCTCGTATACCGATATTGGCGAACAAGTCGGTCTTTCAGCCCCGAGCGTTTCGAACCGCATTACCCAGCTTAAAGATCTGGGGGTCATCGACGGCTTTACCGTAAACATTGACCGGTCGATGCTTGCGACGGGAGATGACATTCTGATCGAAATCGAAGCTAAGCCAGGTGCAGAAGAGGGGATCGTCGAATCGTTATCGAATGTCGATGCAGTTGAGTGTATTCTGCAGACAATCGATCTCCAAATCAGTGCTCACGCCTATATGAACGATCGAGAGATCAAGCAACTTTTCGATGAGACGCTGGACGACCAGGACATCCAATCGTACGAGATTCGAAAGGTCGCAAATTCGGTCTGGAAACCCCAGATCCACCGGTCTGATCTCGCTATCGAATGTATTGAATGTGGAAAGCCAATTCAAGGGGACGGCATCACGGTGGAAACCGATGAACAACACTACTATCTCTGTTGCTCATCTTGTGAATCACTCTTCCGTGAGCGCTATGATGAGTTGAAGAGCGGCGTCTGAAAACTATCCAGTGACACTCCCTAGAGGAATTGGTATTCACTGAATTAGCCGAAGGAGAGAGGCTTGCGTTGTAACCATTCTGCAATCCTTATGTAATTGAACCCTTTCTCCCTCATATTAATTTGATTTATTGTCATCTCTGGCGATGCCACTCTGGGAGAAATTCCATGTCCGACAAATCACGAGTTACGAATCAGACACGCAGACAGTTTCTCGGTGTCGTGGGTGGTGCCGCGATTGGATTGTCATCGACTGTGACCGCTCAAGAAACATCTTCAGGCGAGAACCATCACGACATGTGCTGTTTCCGTCTCGGTGGCCGAGTTTCTGAATGGCAAGGACGTAGTCCTCAATCTATTGCTGGACAGAAGAATCCGACGCTCCGAGTCGAACCGGGTCGGACGTACGGACTGGTATGGCAGAATTTGGATGGACAACCACACACGTTCGCGCTGCGCGATTCGAACGGAAAGAATCTCCCGGTGATATTGCCAACCGTCCGTACAATGCAGAATGGTAGGCCGATGATGGGTGGTCAGCATGGGACAACGATGGGTGGCCATATGATGGACGGTCAGCACGGGACGACGATGGGTGGGCATGATGACCACATGGAAGGTGGTCAGCACGGAACGAGGATGGATGGAGACGATGGGCACATGATGGGTGGGGAGAATGGCCCGATGATGGGAGAAGGCCAGGGTAGAAGTACACCTCCGAAAAACGCTATCAAAGTCACACCGCAACTCGCAAAGAAAGGAGCAGTTCAGATGCTGGCGTTCGTCGCTACGCGCGATATCGATCAATATCTGTGTACAGTGCACCCGACGACGATGGTGGGAAGAGTAACAGTGAAGAAAGATCATAGCGGCGGCAATCACGGCCACGGGGAGTGAAGTGGAAACGATGTTCGTTCGTAAATAGAGTTCACATCACTCCCTGGGGTGTCTGAACGACACTGAGCAAAACCGAATGTATCGTCCTGCTCAGTGTCGAGAGTGTTGTCGCTGACGCAGAATCAGGTAACTAAGGGCGGCGATGAGAAGTACTTGGACGACCTTATCGATGAGACCGAAACTCCCGACGTGGGGCATTCCATCGCTGATCCAGAGGAGAATTTGAACAGCTGTATAGAGAATCCCTACACTATAGAGATACAGTCGATTGACGCCGATGAAGAACAAGCCAATTCCACCAAGGAATCCGAGTCCAGCGAGTGCCATAATCAATTCACCGTGATCGAGAAAGAGATAGAAATGCACAGCTGCGGTAAAGAGTGCTAAGAGTGCGACGCCAAGATGCATCGACGAGACCGTGAAATTCTGTCGGCGCCTATTTGTGTACTGATAGAGTGGTGCCGTTGCGACGGTTCCAAGCAAGAACAATCCACCAATCATCATGAGCCACTCAGTCGGTGACTCGTCGTCGTGGCTATGTCCTTCTTCACTATGACCGTGTCCCGAATCTTCGTGGCCCTGTTCTTCATGATGACCACTATCCTCATGATGCGTTGTCGTCGATGTCTTGGTATGATTATCATTGGCTGCCATCGAAACGCCGGATGAAGCAACCAGTAGTACTACACTCAGCATGAACAGTGCTTGTCCAATACGTCTCCAGTTCTGTTTCACAGGTGGCGATTACCAGTCTAGGGGCATAGTTCGCTACGAGCGTTTTCATCCGGTGAAAACACCCCTGATGAAACTCTCACCTTATCTTAGAGGATGGAGAAATGTCACTCGATGAATTATTGCCCTTGAGATGCGCTTCTCGTGGCAGTTGACGAGTCCAGCATTCTGTTCCGAGCACTGGACCGTCTCGAAGAGCTGACGACCTGCATTGGTTGCTTCCGCGGCGAGGTTCGGCGAGTCGTCGTCAACACCCTCTTCTGTCTCGTAGTTCCGAACGAGATTGATTATACGCGAGACTGACGCCCGAACTCGCGCATTCTTCTTTTCTGCGTCGGTGAGGTCGTTGATGTCCGCTTCCATGGACTCAGTCGTGTCTTCGAGACCACTGAGTTTCTGTCGGTCCTGGGCACGCTCTTCCGTCGCCTTCGAGCGATAGTTGTCAAGCTCGTTGACACGGGTGGAAACTTGTTGAATTGAGTATTGTACTGATTGTATCTGGCCCACACGCTTAGGTGGTGCTCTGTAGTAGTGTCGGTGGAAAATGGTAAATCAAATACTACTATGAACCATGTCCATCAAAAAACGCCTTTCGCATAAAATATCGATTCCAGATCACGAACAAGTATCATCGCTACGGGAACAGACAACTACCTATTTGAAGGACAAAGTCGGCACGAGGGCAGAAGCAATTGCTGAGCTCACAACTCTGATTGATCAATTTACCAACGAACGTACGGCTTATGCACTCGAGAATACTATTACTCGATTCATACAACAGTACGAACCGAGTGACAACCTCGAATTCTCAGATGATCGTGCGCTCGAGAACTTCTTGCGTCGATATAATTTAGAGAAAACCCGTCTCGACGATCATTTTCTCGAGGTGGTCCGGAGCCAATTCGCCGTGAAGACCACCGAGGAAACGACACAATCACTCGAACGTATTGTTGATGAACTCTCAGGAGAGTCAAAGGCAGTCGTTGATCGCTCGGTCGACGGTACCCTGATGGAGGTGCTATCCCGGTTCGTAGCTGACGGTGGTGAGGATCGAGTCCAGTCTCTCGACGATTTTCTCGAGCGAGATGCTATCCACACGGCTCAGCAGATCGAACAGCTGTTCGTTGAGGACCTACCGCGAGTGGTGGAAGAAACACGGACGGCCGACGTGAACGCAGAGCAGCGGCATACTCGACCCGCCACGGCAGCAGCAGTAGCTGCGATAGCTATACTCTCTGATGGTAGAGGGATCGATCCGCCTTCGAACGCGTCCTGGTCAAACTGGCCTCCCATCTGCTTCCCATACAGAGCAATGCGGACGGACCCCCAGACAAGGGACTCGTCAATGCTCTCCCGGAGGTTGTACGAGACATCCGAGAAGAGGAGATAGACTTCGAGACAGTTAGCTCGAAAGTGACTGGTTCGACGGTACTCGTTGCGCTGTTCGTCGCCAATCTTGTCGGGATGGGTTTGGGAGCGTGGAAGTCGTATCGGCATGCGCCACCAATTCCCGACGAAATCCGTGACCAAAATGGCGACATTCTCGCCACCGACGAACAGATCCGGCTGGGAAAGAAGCTGTTTCAGGCCAATGGGTTGATGAACCAGGGGTCAATCCTCGGCAACGGATCGTATTTCGGAGTCGATCTCACAGCTGATGCTCTGCATCTCAAGGCTGAGTTTATGCAAGAGTACTATGCACGAGAGCAGGGAGAAGACTCCATCGAGGCACTCGATGACGCTGAACGAGTTGCCATCGAGGAACGTGTCAAACGAGAACTCGATGCCGATGCTCCAGATGGATCGACCATCCAGTATTCGGCCGCTGAAGCGTATGCCCACCGTCGAATTCGTGACCAGTACATCGAGCGGTACCACGAAGGTGACCCCGAACGGGGGATTCCGACAGAATTCATTGCGGCACCCGAACAAGCCGAGCGTATCGCTGACTTCGCCGTTTGGACAGCATGGTTTGCCCACACGACCCGACCAGACTCGACCCACTCATACACGAACGACTGGCCGTATGAACCTGCAGTCGGGAACCGGCCGACCGGGCAGGTGTTGGTCTGGAGCACGATTAGCGTCCTCTTGCTTATCTTCGGTGGTGGTCTCGGGGTGTGGGCATACCACTCGCTTGACTTCGCCGAACCGACGACTGACGTCATCGACATTCCGTCGCCTGACTCGGTGTCGGTCACTCAAACACAGTATGCTGCGGCGTGGTACGTCCCTGTTGCTGGGGCGCTGTTCGCCGTACAGGTACTTACTGGTGCGTTGCTCGCTCACTATTACGTCGAGCGAACCGGCTTTTTCCGGATTGAAGAGATGCTCGGGATCGACCTCGTTTCGCTGTTGCCATTTGCAACAGTTCGAACGTGGCATCTCAACCTCGCAATTCTCTGGATAACGACCCTGTGGCTCGCTGGGGGACTCTTCCTTCCAGGGCTGTTCAGCGATCGCGACCCGCCCTGGCAAGCTGCGGGCGCGTCGGTGCTGCTTGGATTGCTCGTGACCGCGACCGCTGGCGCGTTCGCAGGAGTCTGGCTTGGAATACAGGGCAAATTCGGCTCGCCTGAAGAGGGTAACCTCTGGTGGTGGCTTGGCTCTGAAGGGCTTGAGTATCTCGAAGTGGGTCGGCTTTGGAAATTACTCTTGCTTGGTGGGCTCGCCGGCTGGACAGGATTAGTACTTCGGAGTGTTCGACAGATGGACGAACCGCTCGGTGGGCTCGGACACTTCTTGGTATACGCAGGTGGCTCGATCGGACTGTTGTTCGGTGCGAGCATGCTCTATACTCCAGAGACGAACATGGCAGTGACAGAATTTTGGCGCTGGTGGGTCGTCCACATGTGGGTCGAAGGCGTCTTCGAGTTCTTTGTGATCGCCATCATCTCCGTTGCTCTCGTGTCGATGGAGCTGCTCGAGAAAGAGGAGGCAGAGAAAGCAATCCTCTTTGAGGTATTCGCGATTATGGCGGCAGGTATCGTCGGCGTCTCGCATCACTACTGGTGGGTTGGTCTGCCTGATTTCTGGGTGCCGCTTGGGACGACGTTCTCAACGCTTGAGTTCGTCCCGCTCGTGTTCGTTCTGTATCGAAGTATTGGCGAATACCGGTCGTTGAAATCTCAGGGTGAGGAATTCCCGTATACCATTCCGTTGCTGTTCATCCTCGGTAGTAGTATCTGGAACTTCGTCGGTGGCGGTATACTCGGCTTCTTCGTCAATCTCCCCGTGATCAACTACTACGAACACGGGACCTACCTCTCTGTCGCCCACGCCCACGGGGCCACGTTTGGAGCGTTCGGTCTGCTTGCGCTTGGACTTGGTACTTACATTCTGCGTGTTGTGACGCCAGAGGCGGCGTGGGATCCAACCTGGTTCCGAGTCTCGTTCTGGTTCATGAACATCGGACTCACAATCATGGTCGTTGCATCGTTGCTCCCGGTCGGATTCGCCCAACTCCGGGCAGTCTACACCGATGGCTATGCCGCTGCACGGAGTCTCGAATTCTACGAACAATCGCACATTCAGACGCTGTTGTGGGCGCGGACGCTCGGGGATACGCCGATGATTCTCGGGGCACTTACGTTCACCGCTGGCGCTATCCGTCACTTGTATGCCGCCCGAAAGGCGCCATTAGAACGGGATGAAGGAACGACGGGCACACCGGTTTGATTTGAATCGGTATGTGGAGTGATGACCCGTTTGTCACTCCTTCTCGGGTGTACTTCAATTAGAAAAAGATCAAGGCTTACTCGACGATCTCCAACTCATGAATTCCTCGTGTGTCGGTGATCTTATTATCCCTTGCCCGTGAGTTCCTCAGGCTTTCGGTTAATTATGTTCTCTCGTGTTGCTGGAACCACTGGGCAATTTGCCGACTGAACGCGTCATATACTTCTAATCCGCTTTGGAGAGTCTGGTATACTTCAGCATAATCTACCTTACCGTATTCATGAGCGAGGACGTTCCGAAACCCAACTGCAGCGACGAGCGTATTCATCGTTTGCTCATCAACAACTCCCTCTTGGCCGAGAATTCGAATCGCCTCCTTAGATGCAACACCTGTAAAATCAAAGTCGTGCGTTGCAATGTGCTGTGCGAGGTCGGAACACGCTTGAATCGCATTCTCGAACATCCGCTCGACGGCACGTTGTTCGGTCGTATTGGTGAGAAGGTCTGTGCGAGTGAGCGACTGCTGTTTCTCCTTCAGTTCGCTGTGGTATTGTTCGATTTGTTCGAGCTTTGTCGAGACAACTCGCTCATCAGCCATGGAGGCCGTCCTCGGCAATGCGGTCGATCACGTCCCGCTGGTGGCGACGAATATCTTCGTGTTGCTCATCAAATAGGGCTTCTGTGTCCGCTTTGAAATGGCGGAATGCGTCCTCGTCGCCACAGAGGAACTCGCCATTGACGGCATCGTGTGCTACTTCGAGTGGTAGCGTTTCAATGTCAGACAGATCGATGAATGGGGCACCTTCTCGTTGGAGGTCGCCCGAGAGGAAACAGAGCTTTTGGAATCGCTCGCGAGAGGAGAGATTGTCTGCGAACTTGACAGCAAGATCGAGGTCAGATGACGGACGCACGTTGCTCGTGAGCTGCGAGCCGAATACCACCGCGAACTCGATATCTACGTCGCGGCAGAGTGATTCTTCGAGGACGGCGAGCAACTCCGAGTGTCCGTCAATCGAGTCCATACGTGGAATGATGACGGTTCACCACTAAAGAATTCCGTTGCCAAAGGGGTGGAAGTCAATGGCAGAACGAGTTCTTCGCGAACTATCTCGAAGTATAATCCTGAAATCCTCGACCAACGGCTCAACCACGCGTTCCGACCACAAACACGGTGGCCGGTACCAGCTCTCCCCCTCCCGCTGGCTTGTAGCCGATAGACGCCGATACAACTACCGTACTTACGAGTAACCGTACGGCGTCTGTCCCGAACTGTGTCAATTCGGGACGTCCAGTTCCGCGTTTGTGGGGGTGTTCGTGTTAGATTCGTGTCCCTCTCGGGCGTGTTTTCGTCCCGACCACGCTACTCTCCGGCAACCCCGTCTGTGGCCGGATTATCGACCGCGTCCGTGTTCTCCTTCGAGACTTCACCGGGAAGTTCGACATCGGCCTTGAGCACAAGACGCGTCTCCTGGTAACTCAGTCCGTCCTTCGAGCGTTGGCGTTTGATTTTCCCAAGCCGATTCTTCGAGAGTTCGTGCATCGCGTCCATCGTCCGGCGAGCGAGTTCTTGTGAGTATTTCTTGCTCACACCGGACTCTTTCAGCCTAATCCACTCGGCGAGTTCGGAGGCATCGAGGTAGGCACGAATCTCGCCACTGCCCTTCGACCAGAGTGAATAGCGACTCGTATCGTCACGCTCACGCCACGCTTTCCCCGCGAGTTCGTCGGGCTTGCGATTCGTCACTGACGCAAGCATCTCGTCGTCATAGCGGGCGAGTCGTTGCAGTGGGAGCAGGTCTGCTGTTGAGTGGGCAACACTGCCGCCCCGACCGAGTGCATCGTCCTCACCGGGGAGTCGGAAGTAGGTCTTGCCGTCGTTCTTTGGTGATGCGTTCAAGTTTGCTTCCTTCGACGCTAATTCGGTCTTCTTCGACGTTTCCCGCGAGCAGGTGTGCGCCTTTCTCGAACTCACGTGCTTGGAGTTCGTCGACCCGCTCGTCGCAGGACTGCGTCTTGCGGGTAATCGCCTCCCTATGAGCTTTCGCTTCGTCTGCCTCGGATTCTAGCTTCTCGATGCGTTGTGCAAGCTCCTCGATTTGGGTAATACCCTGTTGAACGGTCATACGGAGATCTGCGATTCGCTGGTTTTTCTGCGTGAGTGTCTCTTCAACCTCGTCGATCTGTTCGTCTTTCTCGGTGACTTCCTCTTCGAGGTCGTCGATGCGGTCAGTGAGTGTCTGAACGTGCTGCGCGAGGTCACTGACTGAGACATCCTCATCGGAACGAGTGGACACAACGGAAGTGGTGGTGTTACTCATCGGCACGAACCTCCACTGTGGCCGCAGTGTCGTCTGCTGGCGTGGAGAGACGCGGGAGGTGGGCGATGGTAGTGAGCGTGCCGATACAGCGGACGGTCGTGTCAGTGGCGGTGTGGGTGTACTCGAGAACAGTCATGGCAGAATCGGACTGACTGGTGCAGTGGAAAGTGGCTTGCTGGAGTTCGTTCTGTGCAGTCGTGGTGATCGGTGGAGCCGTCAGAACGAGATAGCGTGTGGGTGAATTCGTCTCCTTAACGGTGCAAATCGTCCGTGGCAACTCTGTAGTAGTAATGCGAACGCGGTCACCCGGAGAGAGATGTTGAACGAGTGCGTCGGCATTGCGTGGATTCAACGGTCTTGGAGCAATCTCACTCACGTCTGCTCACCTCCCGTCGGGTTGACGATACACTCAACCGTGGCGTACGTGCGCAACCAGGCGTACTTCCCAGAGGGGGTGCGTCCGTACTGATCGAGCTTGGAATCGGTGTGCTCGTACTCGTTGTAGTAGCTGTACTGCAGCCGATACAGATCGTTCGATGGCGTGGCGACGTACAGGACGTGCTCACCGGGTTCGGGACCACGACAGGAGAGTGTGGGTTCCGAATGCTCACACTGATAGACGACACCCGTGAGCGTGCGCTGTTGGGTGTGGATCTGAATCGGGTCCGTGCACTCTAGCGAGAGGACCGTTCGCTGGTCGGTCATCGCTCGGCCTCCCGTTTTTCGCGCAGGCGCTGACAGAGCTGGCAGGGCGCGTACTGGTCGTCCTGTGCCGCTGTGCGAGTACAATAGGCGAGTGGGTTGTCGGTATGCAGCGTGCAGAGTGTGTGATTGTCCGCGTCGAGTTCGTGATAGGCGAAGGCGTCGCCTACAAATTGATCAACGATGGCGACCGTCTCATCGGCAGGATAGGGGTCGGCAGCGATGCGCTGGTCGCGTTCGGCGTCGGTGAGATTGCTTGTGAATTGGGTGGTACAGTAATGGGAGTTGGTGATCTTCACCGCATAGGTGCCACAGTGTGGACAGCGTTCGAATGTGTTCTCGATCTCCTCGGGGGTGATCGAGGTGGACGTGCGGGTCATCGCCCATCACCGCCGATGGCTGTCGCTCGCTGGCAAGGGCGTTCGGTGGGGGACATCTACGCGCACACCTCGGTTGTGGTGGTGTGGGCGGCGTCGATGTCGTAGCACCGCTCGAGGATGCGCTGGTAGTGTGCGCGGGTTTCTGCGTGGGTTTCGCCCGGTGGTGTCGAAGGGAGGTTCGGATTGCCCGCTTTGGTGGTGGCGACCGAGCGGTAGGTGTCGGTGTCCTCGGGAATCTGGAAGCCCGCCTCGCCGTAGTCGATCGGGAGACGCCGTTCGAAGAAGTGTTGGCAGTCCGGCGTGGCGTAAATGCAGTACAGGTACGGGTCTTGTCCGGTGGTCTTGGTTCGGGTTTGAAAGCCCACGCGGAGTTCGACCAGGTATGCGCGAGTGATTGGCTCGTCGATGGTGGGTGAGGGTTGGTCGGGGTCCTGGGCGGCGGTTTCAGGGGTGGGTTCGAGGCGTTTGACGGGGTGGAAGACTTTTGTGCCGAATTGGGCCTTGAGGGAGAGCAGCCCGCCGTTGGGTTTCTCGTCGAAGGACGCCATTAGGCGTGGCCTCCAAAGAAAGGTGGTTGGTAGTCGATGCGTTTTTCTACGGAAAGGGTATTGCTAGGCATGCTTCGTCCAAGGCGAAGCGCGGTCGGTGTCTCAGCACCGGCCTTTTCGAAAGACAATCCGCACTTCGTAGTTACTGCTAAGGTAGCCTTTACAATAAAACTTTGCACCCCAAAGCTATACATACAAGTGTTCTAATAAGACACTCTGGTTCCTATCATGTTTATCAGTGTGTTGGATACCTAACGATGAATAGCGATGCCAATAAACCAATTCTCTATGGAAACTCCAGACGATCTCAACAAGACGGATCTATCTATTCTTGACTTACTATCTGGTGGTCGTGAAACACGGGGATCATTAGCCTCCCACATAGAAAAACACGAAAATTACGTTGGAGAACGGTTAAGATGGCTCCGTGCTTACGATCTTGTCCAATACAGACATGAAGAAACTGCTCTCTATGAGATCACTAACAAAGGACAAGAGTGGATGACAAACGAATAACTGGGTTGAGATGAGATAATGACACCAAGATGACAAAGGGTCGTGACTATACTATGTGGATATGCCGACATTAGTAATTCTCGTTGGCAGTCACCAACGTCGGGCTTGGAACTATATATTGTCTCTCCATTATAATCTAATATTAGTAATTATATATAAAATATAAACTACAATCTCTATAGTTAAGGGATATAAAGAAAATCTATGGAGAACGACGAACTTTCAGGCTCTCTTGTTTCTGAGTTCAATCACGTACCATCCGGTCAAATGGTGATACGGCGATATCAAGATTTAGAAGAAAGATATATCCAGAATTTCTTCCAAAAAGGACCTTTTTGCCGTCATATGCCAACCTTTGATGGCGACAATGAAGAAGGCCTGCTCGGGAAGCCAGGATATAGCGACGAATTACGCGGTGGTCTTGCTGCGGTCAGTAGTACTAGACGCGGAAAAAATAGAGGAGAAATTGCCTCGGTAGACGAATTTGAGGAATCCCTGGAGAATTTCCATGAGGCGGTTCGACACAAACATTTTGCTAATTGTTGGCGACTAGGAACAGATGAACCCAAAGAGATGTGGGAAGAATACCTTGATGACGAGGAACTAAAAGAAGGTATCGCCTTTGAAACAACAGTGCATCAGTTTATTTGTGCTCTACCTACCGAGCCTAGTGATTCTGATTTCAAGGATGAAGCTTCCATTGATGAATTTCAGGAAACGCAGATGAAGAATATGCATGTTGGAGCAACTGGAAGCGATATTCTGATTGGTGCAGTGAGATATCAAGACAGAGAGGCAGAAGGGACACTTCAACCAGCTTCATATCAGGCAGCGATAAATTTCTTCAAGCGAAAACAGTTCGATTATGAACGAGAATTTCGATTATTGATTAACCCATTTGATAGTGCTCGGTTATTAAAAGCTAATCCAGATGGGACTCCATTGGGACGAAAACCAACAGTTGAAACAGAACACCGTTTTCTACCGATGGAAACTAAATGGATGACAAACCGAATTATCCTTGCACCTAATGCAGGTGAAGAGCAGCGTGAAAAACTTGAAGATATTCTTGATAGGATTGGTATAAATTATGGAGTAGAAGAAAAAGATGATTTAGAAATTATTGAATCCAGTCTTCATGGACCATCTAGATCAGAGACTCATGAATACGATACAGAATTTGCAGGACAAGATAACTATGAAAAAACAATGGACTACTTAAATGATCAACATAGGAAAATACTCGAAAATACAGAGGAAGAATGGTCTGTTGTAGACTTAGTGATGCTCTTTATGGAAAAAGCAGGTGTGATGGTGGAGGGATATCGATACTCCACAGATGACCCAGATATCGAACTAAATGAATATGGACACATGAAATTGCAAGGGGTTTGTGCCACTCGGAATTTCGTTAATGGGAAAGATTCCATAACGTATAAAAATGATAAAATGGTCGAATTTGAAGAATAAAACCACTGATGGCTAAAAACCATGGATATTTCTACATATAACATCAGGAGGTGATGTTAGATCACCAAGTTCGTTGAGAATGAGATGGACTCGAACAAAGCTTTGACTACAGGGTTGATAACTAGCCAAAGTGCTTTAAATAACTATATAATTTATTGTCCTCTATGAGAATGTCCTCAATATGAACCGAATATCTGTTTCATCAAGCAACCTGAAAAGTGTTGGCTACGACCCTGAAAGCAGTACATTAGAAATAGAGTTCAACAACAACCGAGTGTACCAGTACTTCAACGTCCCAGAATCAGTGTATCAAGGTTTAATAAATGCTGCATCACATGGCAAGTATCATCACCGACATATCAAAGACAACTATCGCTATTCGCAAATCCGATAAGTTCTACCCTCTGGTGATTCTTCTTGAGTAACTACAGTGACTGGATTCAGAACGCCATAGTTAGCGCGTTACCACAGCTTTTGACTCAAGGTTTCCAGCTCAATAATCGAGAACTGGCAACCCTCGCTTGGCTCGTAGTTTGTCTTATCACCCTCACTGTGGCCGCACTTTCGGGCCGCGATCTATGTTCCACCTTGGTTGGGCACCTGAGAATGGCAGTTTCTCCTAAGCTAGTTATCTTGTGGATTACCTATGGTGCATGGATTCTGTTATTCATCGTGGTTGTAGATCAATTTGTGATCTGGAACCCCGTGCTAACAAAGGGCACTCTCGTGTGGGGCCTGACTACAGGGATCGCGATGTTCGTGGGGTTTACAGAAGCAGGCAGTCTCGAATACTTTCGGGAGGAACTCTCCACCGTGCTTAGCGTGATAGTTCTTGTTGAATTCTTTCTAAATGTAGATCCCTTCCCGCTATGGTTCGAATTTCTCTTACAACCAATCTTATTCTTCTTCACAGTCGCTCCAGTTGTCGCCAGGGAGCCTGAACAACAGAAAACTTCGCGGCGCGTAAGGAACTGGATTTTCCTTATCCTCGTGCTTGCGATTGTCGTTAAAACCGCCCAATCACTGTCCACATCTTGGCAGACATTGAATTGGAAATTTTTCGCGCTCCAAGCAGTGTGGCCTATGTTGCTAGGCGTCTGGGTCTTGGTGCTTGTTTTCCCGCTTGCGATTTTTTCGAGCTACGAAAATGCGTTCGTCCAACTTAGGACATCTCGCGATAATCCTACGGGGCTGTGGAAGGCCAAACTTGGCCTCATACTGGCACTGAGGCTCCGACTCAAATGGATTCGCGAGGCATCCAAAGGAGGTAGTTATGAAGTCGCCAATGCGGAATCCGTCAGTGGTGCCTATGAGGCGGCCAAACATTACAAGGCTGATTTAGTTGCTGAAGAGCGTCAAGAAGTAGCGTACCAGGAAAATCTCGTGCGTTATGCGGGGTCCACAGAACTTAACGAGGGGGGTCGTCCCCGAGACAAGCGCGAGTTCCGGGAGTCCGCTCGTGCTTTGAAATGGCTTCATACATGCCAGATGGGATGGTACGAACGTGAACCGGAAGGGTACAAACCAAACTTGATTGAACGCTTCGGAGATGATTTCACAAGGTCTGGTCTGGATATCCCTTCCGGAATCACGTTGGAGGTGTCTGACGATGGAGAACGGTGGTATGCTTGGAGACGGACACCAGGGGGTCACTGCTTTGCGATTGGAGCAAGCAAGGAACCTCCAAGTGAATGGCTGTATGACGGGCCAGAGCCACCACAGGACTTCCCAGGTATCGGGTCTGAGTGGGGTGATTCCCCCTTCTCCATGGATGAATGCCCTAATTGGTATCCGTAATACAGTAATGGCTGAGTGACAGTGCAAAGCATCCATCACTCAACTAACAAGGGGGACGATCGACGCAACTCAGTGAGTTCTTCAAGGTTTCCCTTTTGTGATTAGATCCCTCAAATTATTCTAAACTGTCAAATATGTCGATACCGAGCTTTCTTCATATGGCCATGGGAACAACGCTCTATCATAAATTGGACTCAATCTGGCAGATAGTATCTCCAACGTTGTGCGAACGGTGCTTCTACCAATACGAACCAATATAGAGTTTGAATGTACACATCTTGATGGTATTCTAACTCCTCGGCTTCCGTATGGACAGCGAACTTGAATACTGCATCAACCAATTAGCGGACGTCGTCGAAGAGAACGATGATGGTGCCTCTACGTATTCGGGGTCAGAAGCAGTTAGACTACATCGGTCCCTCTCACCAATTCTTCTTGAGGAGCTTGCGCTGGATCCTGATAATCTTAGAATCAATGCAGGTAGAGTCGAATCCGAATTAAGCAATCTTCTTCTAGAAGCAAAGCATGAGGCGAACCCTGCACAGTATGTCGAAACTCACCTCGGCGAATTTAAAGATGATCTGTACGCCAAATCGTTAGAGAAGTATGTTATCACATTTCCACTGAATTTCGATCGAATGAAACGTGATCTAATTCCGGATTCTATTCGAGTGGCCGATGTTACTTTTCAACGCCTTCGGCGTGGCGAGTGGAAAGATAGGTTTCTCCCTAATTCGGATGCCGACAAGCCTTATTATGCCTCGGAAAACAAACTGGCACAGTTTCTCAAACGAAGTCCAAACGACATTGACAATCATCGCTTCACCTATTGGTTTGTCGAATACAACGCTCGCGACAATTTATATGCAGTCAATCGGGTGATTGATCGGTTGGAAATCCTGCTTGGAATGCTTAATTTCTCCTCAGAATTTGGTAAAGAACAGACGTATTCGAGCAGTCAAGGGCCATGGCCAGACCGGTGGGCCAGCCTTCGACAACCATTCGTCTATCTCCTTCACTCCGATGATGGGTATCAAACTCATTACTGGAGCGATGATCCCAGCCTGCAAAAACCAGATAAACCCCACAGCAGTAATGGAGAAGTCTTTGAGACTGTGTTCGACTCATTGCCTACCTTCGAAAACGAACAGCCATTAGATGGTCGTCTACTCAATGCATTCCGAGCGTTTCAGTCGGCAATTACCGAGCCAGAAGAACGTGAATCATTCTTCGAGTTCTGGCGCGGAGTTGAGATTCTAACCCTCGTTGAACGGGATGAAGCGATGCCAAATGTCGTGAATCGAGCCTCGGCCCTCATTGAATGGGATGATCCAGAAATAGGACGAATACGCACTGACCGATGCCTAAACAAACGAAATGCGTATGTTCACGAAGGTGCTGGATTACGGGTAACGGTTCCCGATCGAAATCTCGTCAAAACCCTGTTGGAGTCGCTGATGAACTTTTACCTTGAGCGTCGTACTGTGTGGAGTGTCGAGGACATGAGATTCGTGCTGGATAATTTCACGGCAAGTAACGCAGTTGTGGAGCATCTCCGACAACAGCGAGAGAAAGAGCTAGAACTGATCGACTGGATTGAGACCATCGCTGATCAGAATTGAAGAGGCTGCTACCACTTGTTAAGAAGCACCGTTGCGAATCGGATAAGGAAGACCAAGCTACCAACCTTCCCAAGATCGGAAAACAGCGACGAGACGAAATGAGGAATCACTGCGGGTACGCTGAGCCATAATACGATGCTAGCGACCACGAATCTAAGGGTTTAAAGCGCATTCCAGTATCCGCCGAAGTATATCTGACTCACGCTATTGGACTGTTCCTTTGAGAAGCTCTCGGTGGGTGCACATTCGTTTCTTCACCAGTATCAGTTAACAGGCCGATTAAAACATAACACTATAGGAACGTCAGATAATTCCCCTATCTATGCCGGACCTTCTCATCTTCACACTTTTCGCAACTATCGTCGCAATCTATGGTGTCCTTCCCCGATACCGGCAACTCCGTGTCGGATATAGTCTCGGAAACAAACGTTCTATTGCCTTTCTTAGCTTCTTCGGCCTCATCATCATTGCAGGGTACGTCGGTGGACTCCTTTTACAACCTAATGGCAAAGAATCTCTCGGAACCATCAGTACTGGCTACACTCCGATTGAAATCACGCAGTTTACAGTCAATTTTGTGGAATTAGGGGCGGCACTGGTTATTGTTGGTGTGTTCATCAGTGTCTTCGGAAGCAAGAGCGTCCGGATCCGGAACGAACAATTTCTCCTTAGCATTCTCCGAGAACTCTACAACAGAGGTGAATACGGAACCTTAGTTGATGTTATCAGTGACAACTATGTTCCTCTCGTTAACCACCCTGAAGAGCCGACAGCGCCCGGCAATGAATCCTGGTTTGAGGTTTTATCGTCTGTCGATATCCCTGGAGAGGAAGGACCACAGGGAGAAGACGATGATCCCTCAATTCCCACGAGAGTCATCGACAAGATCGAGGAGACAGTGCCTGGAGGGTGGATAGAACGTCTACGCGACAAGGTAAGCTTGAAACGACAACAAGCGCGATATCGATTTAAGCGGCTGCAGTATCGTTTAGCGGATACAGCTGAGGAGGCAACAGAATATACAGAGTCCCTTCTGTTAGATCCGGAATTCAGTGCGAAACACCCCACTTTGGACCCTGACCTTGGGATTGACATTATCGGAGATGACTCCCTAAATGGATTCCGACGCCGGGAATTTACTCACAGGTACCTGACTACGTTACTCAAGACAGAGAACAGTCTACTTTATCGAAATATCGAAGATAATATGGGTGGGCGTGGTGTATACAGATACCGAATTGACCCGGATAACCGCCTAATCTATGCGTTGTTGTCGGACTGCTCGCGAGTAGAGACGTTGGATGTGTACAAGCCGGTTGGTGATACTGCTGAGAGAATTCTTCGAGAGCAAGGCAAACGGGACTACGATAAGTACCACGATCAGCGGTTAACCTCTTCTAATATGTCCGATGACTACATCTTCAGTGACCCAATCTATGTTGCGATCATGTTCTTCGATATCATGGTGAGCGAGTCGCTCTATCAGCGGATGGAATGGCACATGTGGCTGTACTACTACGACTCAATCACGCGCTTGATCTGCGAGAATTATGAGCTGACAGAAGAGAGTGATCGGACGGCTGAGTGGCCGAATGATTACTCTAGGTTGCTCTATGAGATAACAAGCAATATGGTTGATTGGCTGGAGGCGACAGAGGAGATGGTGACGAAGGAGGAATATGATGTATCAGTTGAAACTCCGACAGATGATGAAGAAGAGCACGAGGAGCAGTATGCCGACTTTATCAAGCTGGATTCAATCGATGATCACAGAGGTGCAAATATTCCCAAATCTACCGTGATATGCTTATTTTCTTGTCATAAACGGATTCTAACGACTGATGAAATCCCCAAGCAGTTCAAAGAGTATATTACGGACATTATCTTTCGGTGTTGTGTTGAGCTTCGGAAACACGACGAAGGAACGTTATTGTGGAAGTATACCGAATTGATGCTGTATTGTCTTGAGTCGGAAATCAATGACTCTCGTTCGGGTCACAAGTATCATCATGAGTTACAGTCCGTTTATGATGGTGAGGTTCGGCACGAGGTTGTGGTGAAGTCGATGACTGGTGGTGATCTCGTCGATGAGTTAGACGACCTGATACTGTAAGCGCGGGTCCGCCAGTCTTTCATTAGTTTGCGATAATCTAATATGTTCTGAGTCTAAAGTAACACCAATGAGTAAATCGAGTTTAAATGACGGATATAATTTGGAAGACGCGATTCGGCTGCAAGCAGAAATTTTCCGCGAACAGGACACTGCCAAACGAGTTATCAACGGTGCAAATGACGCTGCAGTGATTGAATTTCTGTTAGGGAAAGATAGCCAAAATCCTGTCGAGACCCCCATCGACGAAGTTCATGATGGAAAGCGAGGTATGGGAGAGATTCGGAGAGCCATTTTACGATCTGATGAAGCAAGTGCTGAATTGAAGCGTGAAGTAGCAACACGTGAGGATTCAGTTAATGACTATGAGACACTTGTACCGGACTCTGTCTTAGACAATGCATTGGGAGCTCTCGCAATGAATAAACCAGTGGTCCTAACCGGGCCAACTGGGACTGGAAAAACAACCTTTGCTAAACAACTCGCGAAGATGACGTGCGTTGGTTACGATATCTATACTGCATCACCATCGTGGACCGAACAAGATATCATCGGGCAAATTACTCCAGACTATTCTAGCGGTCAAATTTCATACCGTAAGCAAGCAGGATATGTTTCAAAAGGGGTTCAACAAGTTAGGGAATTCGAAGAGAAATGGGCGGTCATCATTGATGAGATGACGAGAGCGGATATCTCGCGGATATTTGGCCCCTTGTACACTGCTATCGAAAATCCAAGCCAGACGATTTTCGAACCAGATAGTGGCCCTACAGTAGAACTCGACCAACGGTTGAATATTATTGGTACCATGAACGTGTCGGATCGGACAGTCAATGAACTCGATAATGCGATTACTCGACGTTTCGCGATGATTGAGATCTCGAGTTTCGAAAAGGAGGACCGAGATACGTTATTCCGAAACTGGGGAGAAAAACATCTTGATAAAACAACGGTTGATGTTGATCGTCTAATCGAGCTATTCCATAGAGATTATGAACAACTCAATGGAGAAGCAGATGATAAAAGTATCATTCAATTTGGACCAATGCATTATAAGGACGTTGTGAGCTTTTTAGAAGCAGTTTGTAAAAGCAGAACCGACACCGATGACCCTGGTGTCGGTAGATATGAAACTCGTCCTGCTGAGGCAGTTGGTGAAGCTTTCCAAATTTACATAATACCGAGATTGTTGAACGAGGCAACCTACCCTCAAATCCAAGAACTCCTCCAGCATTATCAATCGCTGAACAAAGAATTCGACGAATTCGATCTATCCTCCGCAGTGGAATTGATCGAAAGACGACACCAGTCTGATGAACGGCGGATGGGTCGGTCATGAGTTTAGCTAGCGGGGTATCTGACAGTAGTGGTGTACCCACGCTAGACGATCGTATCGAAGTAGAAGAACATGAAGAATTGGTCATAGAGAAGTTTCCAAAGGACATCGCGAAGCAGTTAGAACGTGCTGCTTTCAAACCCGGCGACTCTAAAAATACCTATATAAAGCACCAAGAGTCGGCACTTGACTCCAGTAAAATCTCTGTTGTTGAAGTTAAATTGGAGGAAGATCAGCTCGTAATCTCTGTAGGAAATGCTGTCGGAATAATAAATCTGACACCCAATTCTAAGCTGCAAATAAATCCAAAAATCGGATGGAACCACATCCTCAAGATGTTCTTGGCAGTACAAGAAAAAACTAGGACATTCGATTATCATGGGATCCCAATTCGAGAGTTCTTAGCGGATGATCTTGGTATTGAAGATGTCTTTATCATTGTAGCAGCAAATTATCTAAATAGCCTCCAATCTCTCTTTCAGAACGGGTTTGTACGAAGGTTAGAGACAAAAAGAGTTGAAGCGATCCAGGCATCAGGGCGAATTGATATTGAACGTAGCTTGAGGAACAATCAGTTGTCAAATGGTGTTCCAAAACAACACTTTATCCAGCGGGAAGTAAATTACAACGTTACTGTTAATTCTCTTGTCTACCGGGCTGGTATAGAACTCTTGCGTCTTTTCCAATTGTACTCTCAAGACTACCTGCACTCCGGATACTTTCGAGTATTTTCTCAGCTCGAGGATGCTTTACGTCGAATGGAAAAATATGGCATAGTTGACGACCAAATAACTCCCAGACAGGCAGCGGAGCTCTCTATTGGCGATTTACACCCTCAACGGCATTACTATCGCGATGCAATTCAGGTATCTAAAACTATATTATCGTCTACTATTGGTGAACCTCTTGATGAGGGTAGAGAAGAGCTCACAATGGATTATATCCTCAGTATGGATACTCTATTTGAGAAATATTCACAGTCAGTACTCGAATCTAAAATTAAAGAGCTATCAGATGATCCACGATACCCTGAATTGGATGATATTGAGGTCAATCCAGAATCATTGAGCTTGTTTTCGGATACTAACCAATATCGAGTAGATCCGGACCATGTTATTCGACAAGATAGTGAACCAATAGCGATTATCGATTCAAAATACTATGCGATGAGCCACTCCCCGTTAAAGGATACATATGCTCGATCCCGGTTGCTAGGATATGGTTATCGGCTAGAAGTCAATGAGCTCGCATTTCTCTGTCCACTAAATAGTGACGAGGAACATCCATTTGAAGGCCGAGAGGGTAACTTGCGGGTAATTGCTCCAAGTGAATTTTCTACCGATCTCTTCGAAGAGCGTGTCCGTTCCTATCTGCACGAAATATTTGATATTTCTGCTAATGACATCCTTATTGATGAGTTGGAAAAACGGATTGTTTGCCATCCAAAGGTGGATGATAATTCGATTGACGTGCTACTTTCATCGGAATTCTTAGAGGCTAAGGCACTCGTAGCAGATGCATATTCTATCCTTCGGTATTCTACGAAGTTATCTCACACTCGATTGGATGCAATTGACATTAACCCCTCCTATCATAAGGTCCAAGAATATCTCGAACAATCCGTTGAGGGCTACGATTACGCTGTTCCTTTGTTTATCTCTAGTGGTGAAGAAATCCCCAAACCAACTGGCGGTCAGGAGAACGAGGACGAAACGCCATTACCGGGTTATAGTGATGAAGATAAAGAATGCGAACGGATTCAAGTCCACTGTTTCAATGTCACCAGTGATGGTGGATTGAAGGATTGGAAGATAATGCCACCATTAGTTATTGATTGGAAAAAATAATCATCGGTAAATCACCCCGGACTATTCCCTGGGAATCCACCAAATAACCACCCGCGAACTCAACTTCCCACGTTCCAACTTACCCTGCTCATGTAGCTCCTCGAGCCGCTGATGCACTGGTCGCCGTTCCATCTCGACCGTATCTGCGACCCACCGAGCAGTCACCGCCGGAAACTCGGACTCACGAATCACTCGAAGAATATCGTCATCACTCGTTTGCTCCGCAAATCGTCCCTGCTTGTCGCGCTCACTCTCGTTTTCAGTCATAGCCCAAAGTACCGCAGCCACTTACTTAATACCGAATCCCACATAGGATACCGAAATCTTTAATACCGAATCCCACATAGGATACCGAAATCTTTAATACCGAATCCCACATAGGATATGGTAGGAAGAACGGTGCCCTCGGGCGTGTGTAGAAACGCGCCGGGTGCTCTAACACCCGGCACCGGTCTTCCAAATGGAATCTCGAAAGACCATGTCAACGAAATCGCCTAGTGAACTTGAAGCTGACGAGACGGCACAGAAACGCGCACAATGGGAACAATTTTCCTTCGACGTCGATGCCCCCGGACTCATCGAAGTGACCAACGAGAGCCACGAGAACCCCGCTGAACACCAATACACGGTCTCCATCGACGACGTGACCGAGGAACTGATGGCCTGCACCTGTCCGCACCACGTCCACCGGAACGCATTCTGCAAGCACATGACCGCCGTCGAGAACGCAACCGACGACGGGACGCTTGAGGCCTTCCCGTCCGAGGACAACGAAGACGATGCCGAACCCGAAGATTGCGACTGTGAGGGCCTCGGTGACTTCCCGTGCTGGCCGTGCGTGAGGACCGGACGGAAAGAGCTGCCGAACTAACCACCGCTTCGTTTTCACTACTTTGTATCAATTTCACTCTTGAAAAGGGAGCGGACAGGTAATGTGGCGGGTGATCAATGAATCGTCCTACGTTGCGGGGTGTACTATGTTTTGATTGCCAAATTTTGTAGCTAACCAACCACCAATTGCGGCTCCGATGAAACCCAATACGGCTCCAATAGCCAAGATAGCCAGTACAACCAATGGGACGACGATCACCGTAAAGACGATAGCACCGGACCCAAGCCATTTGGTGGCGATGTCAGAGAGAGGACTGAACGCCATCACCAGTGCTGGAATCGCACCAAGAGCTCCAGCACCGATACCCGTCCGATATATCCTCAGTGCGTTGCGTTTCGCCAGATAGCCTGCAATCACTCCCCCAATAGTCGCCATTATGAGTGAGTAGATCTCTGGTTCAAAGAACCAATTGTATCCGACGGTCAGTGGGATAGATATGAGTCCGCCAATAAGTGCGTATTTCCACTCTGACGACGTCTTGCTAGTTTGATTGAATCTCACCATACTAATTGACCCAAGTGATATATGGAGGCAAGAGTACTTTATTCTTTCTACGTTTATTTGTTTGAATGGTAAATAGTTGCTATACCTAATAGTGATGAAGAAATGCTGGATATTTCTGTTATCTCCCTCATCTATCCATAAGAAATCAAAAGTACAAAACCGATGTAATATCAAATTCAAGGCGTCAAGCCATCGAAATCCCCATATCTCTGTTCTACTGATTTTGAAACCCATATCTCACATTTTACACCTGTTATATAAGCTCTCAGTTCAACACATAATTAATTAACTTACACTAGTATATATACTTGATTGACAACAGTTATTATCTGATAGAGCCATTTATTGGTTGATGTCTTGGATAAAATCAAGCTCAGAAAAGGATTCGTTTACCCGACGAAAAGCACTGGAAACCATCGGTATGGTAGGAACTGGATCTTTCGTTCTGCCCGGTCTCGCTGCTGCAGCTCCAGGACAAAAAAGTTTGAAAAATAACTCAGATCTTCCAGTTCCAGAGGAAGAAGTGGTGTATGCTGATGAGATGCAATCTTTCAGTCCATCCGCGAAGCAGGTTCCAGTCGATCAGCTACCTATCTCTATGTACAGTAATGAAAGTAGTTTAGAGAGTGGTATGAGTGCAATGGCTAGTGCCAACCGTTGTTACGGTACTGGTGTTAAATTTCTTGACGTACAAGTGTGTCTGAACAGCAATGGTAATATTAAGGC